>JBDUAY010000219.1:0-9431 GCA_040004415.1 Bacteroidota bacterium
CGATTCAATTCATCATCTGCCCCACCTTTTTTGCGGTTATTTTGTAGTCCTTTTAATGGTTTTCCAAAACGATAATTAAATGAAATGCCGGCTACCCTTGAATCTCTTGTATTTTCGAAATGCACTTCTGTCTGCTGAAAGTTAATGACTCCTGTTGCCTTATTGGTATAAAATATATCCCGGATATTTAAGCGGACGCTTCCTTTTCCTTTTAACACTTGTTTGGAAACGCCTGCAGAAGCCTGGCCCAGTGGCATTATCAATACTTGTCCTTCTATTCCTTTTGTTCTGTAAAAACCACTCAACTCCGCACTCCATCCTTTTCCAAAAGTAAACTGGTTGTTTACATTGAATAATACATTGGAACCTTTTATATCAATCTGTTCGCCATACAAAACGCCTTTGAAATAATTATAATTGTAATTGCCATATAAACTGGCGTTCCACCATTTGGTAAACGGCACCTGCGCACTTACACTAACACCCGCATTCTGTCTTTCCCCGATATTTCCGCGGCTAACAATTGTTGCAAAATCTTTTTGCCCGAATGTTTCTGTAAAGAAATTTTTTGTTTTGCTATAGTTGATGGTGGTCGTTAAAAAACTTTTGAACGTATGGCTTATTTCAACATTATTACTGTACTGTGGCTGTAAAAACGGGTTACCGGTCTCATAGGTATAGTTGTCTATAAAAAACAAGAATGGATTTAGATCCTGGTAAGCCGGGCGATCTATTCTTCTGCCGATGGACAAACCAAACTGGTTATTTTTATTAGCATTGTAACTGATGAACACGGTTGGAAAAAGATTGTTGTATGTTTTCTTGAAAGATGAATCTGATCCCGGTTTTTGAATATTACCCAATTGATGACCATTGTAATTGGTATTCTCAAAACGAAGTCCTGCCTGCACGCCAAACTTCTTAAACTGTTTATTATAATTTAAATACGCTGCATTAATGTTTTCTTTATACAGGAAACGATTTGTTTTATCATAATCTACCTGGTCAGATCCTCCTATCAAATTAAAATAATTTGCTGCATTATCTGTATTCACATAACTGCTTTTCAGCCCGGCTTCCAGCTTTGCATTCTTTTTCAACGGGTGACTGTAATCAAGCTTGGCTGAATAGATATTTATATCAACCGGAAGTGTGCTTTTTAAATCTGTTTGACCCTTCTTCAACCAATCGGGCGTGTAAGATGCATTCATGAAAAGCTGGTTGCTGTTAGACAGATATTTTGAATAATCCAGGTCGGCAGTAATTTCTGTTCCCGTAGTGTCAAACTGGTGACGGAAATTAAGGTTGATAGCACCATTTTTCCACCGGTTATTTGCATTGCTGGTTGAGTAAACAATTGAATCAACTGCACCGGCCGCATCTTTTAGATAAGATGTGTTATAATTTTTTTGATGCTCCGGGCTGATAAAACCTGTTGCAACAAATCCAATCGTTGTGTTTTTGCTGGCAAAGAAATCCATTCCAACTTTTAAATTATTATTGGTGTTGGTGTGTGGCATAAAAGCAACCTGGTCGAACATAGCCGTAACTGTCTTACCATCTGTTGCTCTGTAAATACGGTGAATAGCTAACTGATTGTAACTTTTATTTTCGTTGAAACTATAATTAAGGAACGCGTTAAACTTACCGGTACGATAATTAAGATTCAGGCTTTCATTTGTTCGTGCATAAAAACCCTGGGAATAGCCTGCATTTATACTTCCATTAAAGCCTTTTACTTTATTCTTTTTTGTTTTGATATTGATAATACCTGAATTACCGGCAGCATCATATTTCGCTGGCGGGTTGGTCATAATTTCAATTTGATCAAGCTGGCTGGCAGTCATATTTTTTAGAAGATTAACCAGGTCAGCGCCACTCAGGTACGAAGGTTTTCCATCAATATATACCTGCACACCCTGCTTGCCTTTAAGACTGATGCTGCCATCTTTATCTACGGTAATACCAGGAGATTTCTCCAATACTTCCAGCGCTGTAGCTCCAACGTTCGAAACTGCTGCATCAACATTTACCACCATTCTGTCTATATGTTGTTCAATTAACGCTTTGTGGGCTACTACTGTAACACCTGTCAGCTCTTTTGCTGTTGGAACCAGTTCGATGGTTTCAAGTAATATCGAAACATTTGAGGCATTTATTTCAAAAATGGATGAAAAGGCTTTTTTGTGACCAACTGCTGAAACAGCAATTATGTATTTGCCGGCCACAATGTTGTCAATTTCAAAGTTGCCGTCTTTACTGGCCGCCCCTATTTTAGCTACAGAAGAATCTCCTGCTTTTAAAAGTGTTATCGTGGCAGATTCGATCACTTTTTGGCTGCCGTCAATTACATGACCAGAAACTTTTCCTGGATTGGTTTGTGCGAGAGTGGCAGTGGATGAGGCTAAAAGGATTAAAAAGCCCAGAATTTTCTTCATAAAAAGTTTTTTATATAGTTTGGTACTTTGTTTTTATTATTACAGTCCAAAAGTATGTACTATGCAATACAAAGAACCTTGTTTTGTGTCAGATGGTAAAGTTTCTTGATAACTGGCAGTTAACATATATCGCGTGAGACGACAGCCGGGTAGAACAAGTTACAATTGGAGAATCGTTTGGGAGGAAAGGTGGAAATTGCGTTTGGACGGATGGGCTGCGCTGCCAGCTATCAGCCAATAGCTGTTAATTGAACAATGGACGATAAATCAGGCTTTCCATTGAAATCGAAGCATTTGCAGTGGTATTCCAGCTATCCTGCTACCTGATACTGCTAACTAACGGCTAAACCCTAGCAGGTTTTTTAGCCCTTACCGGCAAATAAACCATCAGTATTATTCCTGTGATGATAAGCAGTGAAGAAATTATTTCAGCCTGGGTAGGTTGAAAAGGAAGCGATTCATATTTTGTATTAACGCGTATCTTTTCAATAAAGAAACGCTCAATGCCATTTATAAAAAGATAGAATCCAAACAAAGTACCGGCCACTTTGAATTTCTTACGCAGCATCCAAATCACACCAAATAAAATAAGACAGGCGATAATCTCATACAATGGTGTAGGATAAACCGGTAATGGAAGCACGTTGCAATAATCACCCCAGTTACAATTGGGCAAAGGCACACCTTCTTTGTTTACATTATGCGGATAGGTGTATGCAAAAAACCAGTCGGGCAAAAACGACCAGCCTTTAAAACTAAGGTGCTTTACTTTATCAAGTGTATCGAATTGCCGTATAAAAAAGTCTTTGTTATTCTGTAGTTGCATCTGAAATTGCCCGCTGGTAGCAAGTGAAACAGCGCCATTCTTATCAGAAATATACGCACTGTTTAAAATCCCCCAATCACCATCTCCGCTTACCTGGCAACCCATACGGCCAACTGCGTACGCCAGCATTAATGAAGGAGCGGCGGCATCATTCAAATGCCAGAAACCAATATTGTGTTTTTTAGCATACCACCAGATGGCCAGGGCAGCGCAAATCAAACCGCCATAAAAAGTTAGCCCACTGGGAGAAAAAAGATTACCGATAGGATCTTTTATAAACCTGTCCCAATTTTCCAGGTTATCAAAAATTTTAGCGCCGATAAAACCAAACAAAGCCCCCAGTATAATAATGTCTCCTACCCTGTCGTGCGGCCAAACACGTATTATTCTTTCTTCGGGCTTTGCTAATTTTTGTTTGTTGGCTTCTCTCCATTTAAGGCCGGAAAACAATAATCCTACTAATATTCCTGCGATCCAATTTCCCTGCATCGAGAAAATGAACTGTTGTATATCTCCGTCGGGATTGCTGAAAAATGCGCCCAGGATTTTATATCCTAACAGAAAACCCAGTAAAAAATTTATAATCAATTCTAATATCCCGGCAGGACGGCCAACGGTTATTTTTTCTTCCTGGTAATGCAATAAACCTTCTTTGCTTTTTCTTCTAAGTTCGCTGCCAATTACAATGGCGGCAGCAATAAAAGCAAGGGCCACCATAAACCCGAACATATTAATAAAACGCAGGCCTTTCCAATCTGCACCGAACCAATCGCGAACAAGAAGATAGAGGTTGGGATACATATGTTCTGAATAATTGAATATGAATGAATGATTAAATAATTGACTGCAATGTTAGGCCAAAATTCTTGTATAAGAAATATTGAAGGTATTGGTGCTGGTTGACCATCTCTACATCATAATTGCCAGGATTGAATAAAAAACCCACCTGGAAAAAGTGGGTTCGGTAACTTATTAAGGAGAGCATGCCCTGGTACTAACAATATTCTTCAAATGCGCTGATAAGATTCTGTGCAATCATTTGAGCAGGACGGCCTTCAATCTGGTGACGCTCTATAAAATGCACCAGTTGCCCATCTTTAAACAATGCAATTGCGGGTGATGATGGCGGATAAGGCAACAGGTGTTCGCGCAACGTTTTTATAGCATCTACATCAAAACCTGCGAAAGAAGTTGCAAGATGGTCCGGTTTTTTAGCGGTATTATGTACTGCCATCAATACGCCCGGTCGCGCGGAGCCTGCTGAACAACCGCAAACTGAATTAATCATTACAAGGGTAGTTCCCTTTTGAGAAAGCTGGCTATCGACTGCCTGGGAAGTTACCATTTCATCAAAACCATGGTCGGTTAATTCCTCCTTCATCGGTATAACAATTTCTGCTGGATACATAGTATTTATTGTGTTTGATTAAGCAACGCAAAACTACACAAAAAGTTCATTATTTAAACTTAAATATACTCGCTTAGTGCCTTTTTGTCTGCATACTTACTTCATTGCCGCCTTTTTGTCACATCGGGTAAGGATAACCTGAAATCACGTCATTTATCGCCCAAAAAAATGGCAATGGTACACAGTTTGAAAATCAATATCCGTCAATCGAATTTAAAAACTAAAAATAGAAATGGCTATGACACTCGTAAAAAACAATTACAGGCCTGTAAACTTCAACAGCGTATTTAATGAACTGTTCAATGAATTGCCTGCTTTTGCAGACAAGGCTGGTCTCAATTTTCCCCCGGTAAACATTGCAGAAACCACAGATGGCTATCATGTTGAACTGAATGCCCCCGGCAGAAACAAGGAAGATTTTAAACTTGCCATAGATAATGGCTTACTTACTATTAGCTACGAAAAAAAAGAAGAAGCAAAAAATGAAGAAGTAAAATCTGTACGCAAGGAATTTAGCTTCCAGAGTTTTAAGCGCAGCTTTAGTCTTGAAGATAAGGTTGATCCAACCAATATCCAGGCAAAATATGAAAACGGTATTTTGAAAGTGTATTTACCTAAGAAAGCAGAAGTGAAAGAAGCTGCAAAGCAAATCACCGTACAATAATTAATATACCAGCGTACAGCGCTGATAATAAATATTTCATAAGCAGTTGGTTTTGATTTAAGCCCCAATGTTTCTACATTGGGGCTATTTTTATGTGTAATATTTTGTAGGAATGTGCGACTAATGCCAGAATCGCCCGGTCTGTGGAGAAGAAATTGACAAACCGCGTTAGTAAACAAGTCAGTTTTTATTTGTTTCATAATCCATCAACAATTCGATTAGGGCCTTAATATGTTGAAAAAAAGCATCGATTATTAAAAATCCTGACTTTCTGAATTACTAACAGCTCATATCCAAACTTCAGAAAGTGCGCTGTTTCAGTTATGCATACCGAAAAAAAATTTATACAGGCGATAGAACAAAACCAGAAAATTATTTATAAGGTATGCAACCTGTACATGAACAATGAACAGGATAAAAAAGACCTTTTCCAGGAAATCGTATTAAGCGCATGGAAAGGTTTCAGCAATTTTAAAGGCGATGCAAAATTCTCCACCTGGCTTTACCGGGTTGCACTGAACACCGCCATTACATTTTACAGGAAGGAAAAAAGACAGATTGAAACTGCTGCGTATGAAGAACGCTACGCAACCATTATTTCTGATACACCATTCAAAGACGAAGAACAGCTGATTGCGATGCATAAATCCATTGCTGAATTATCTAAAATCGATAAGGGTCTTGTAATGCTTTACCTGGAAGATTATAGTTATAACGATATCGGTGATATCATGGGCATTTCGCCTAACAACGTGGCCGTAAAAATGAACCGGATAAAATTAAAACTTAAAGAATCGAGTAAAAAATATTTGTAAGTACAAAAGTGTAAAATGGAATTAGACGACTTTAAAAAGCGGTTTAGCGAAACAATGCCGGAAAGCATCATTTTGCAATCTGCAGGTGAGCTTGAGGGTTATATCCGCAAACGGGCCAATTCGGTCATTGATAAAGTTAAACGCAGCATTTTGTTTGAACTGCTGGCGTGCATTGCTTTTATTGCCATTGCTGTATGGGCCTGGTTCTATTATAACCTTTCTTATGTAAAAGCAATTTCGATGCTTTCCATTTTCTTATGCTGTTGCTTATTAATTTACCTCGGCTCATTATACAAAAAGATAAGTAAATATGAAAAGAACACACTTACGGTTAAAAGTGGTTTGCAGCAGGTGATTTCAATTTTGGAACAATTTACCAGGGTTTATTTTCAATTTACAATGATTACACTGGCCATCGCATTTGTTGTTGGCCTGATAACAGGTTTTATTACTGTACATAGCGATACAGCTATCATCAATTTTCATTGGCAAAAAGCAATCTTTTTTTATGTTGGATGCTTTATTTTATGGTCTGCTTTAATGTATTTTTTTTCCAAATGGTATATTAAAAAACTGTACGGCAATTATTTACTTCAGTTGAAAGAACAATTAAAAGAGATAGAAAATGGTTAAAAGACTTTAACAGCTCTGGCAGTTTAGAACAAAATGGATTAATATTGCACGCATAAACAAACTTTTAACGGTAAACATGAGAGTACCTATCCCGTTTCTATTAATGTTCTGTTTAGTGATGTCAATATCCTCATACGCTCAGCAGGACACGACACCGCATACTGTTGTTGCACCCGCTGACTCTTTCCCGGCAGATACACCGCTGCGCATTACAAATCTGAATCCGTATTTCACTATTCATTCAGATTCAACACTCACCTACAACCTGGAAATTAATAAAGACGAAAAAAAATATTATTGGTTCCTGCGTAACTCTCCCGTTGGTTTAAGAATTAATAAAGACGATGGGATGCTTGCATTTAAAGCAGAGAAATCTTTCTTTCTCTCTGGCAAATTAAAATATGATGTTGAATACAAAGTAAATATCGGCGTGCAAAATTTGTCGAACCCTTCTGAACGGGTTGATACATTCTTTACCATGGTTTTTTACAATACGGACATAATAGTGTCCAAAGTAAAACCAACAGTTAGTTCTACGTTAACGGTAGATGAAGGTGATACGGTAAGTTTTAAAGTTCAGTGTGACAATGGAAGTTTCCCAATAGAAAACATTACTTTTTTCGCCAACCGGCCGCTAAAGAATTTCACGCTGGTAAAAAAATGCGATGATGATTTTACGTGGATGCCACCGTTTGATTTTGTAAAAGAATCTGATTCAGGTAAAGTTAAAATTTTGGTGCTGAGTTTTGTAGGTACTAATAAATTCCAGGTACGCGATACGGCCACCGTGCGTATTATTGTTCGCGATGCACTGAATTATCCGCTGGCGGCAGATGATTACAATTTGGTTGTTAAAAACATTAACCGGTATGTGTTGCAGCTTAAATACACTTTCCTGCAATTAGATAAAAGTGTAAAAGGAACAAAAAATACCCGCACCACATTTGATATCACCGGTTCTACAACAGCTTTAACCGGCAGCATTCTCGCTTCTTCTTCTAATACCAGTACGCAAAAAACAGGACAGGTGTTACCCAGTGTAGGCATTTCACTGGTGCCCATCAAAGAAGCCGTTGCGCCGCAAAAAGTATTTGATCAAAACCAGGCTTCGCTGGTGCGCAATTCTATTAAACGGCTTGAATATATGGTACGCGATAATGCGTTGCTGGGCGAGCGCGATCCCGATATTACCAAAAAAACGACCCGGTTAAAAGATGAATTGAAGCAAACCCAGATTCAGCTGATTGATGTGCCCATCGAACTTTCCAACAATATGTCTGAAGACGAATTAAATCAATATTTTAACAGTCCGAAAGTGGCTAAAAAATACAGGTTGAAAAAATAAAAAACCTTTTTAAAAAAAGTGTATGCTTGTTGTTCTTCAATGCCAGGCTGCATTGTATAACACCCGTCATAATTATTTTTTTCAACTATTGTACGCCACTATAAAGTTCCAAATTTCTTTCATTTCACCCCGGCAAACGCGCAGACTAAAAAGTTCGCTGGTAAACCAATTAAACAAGCTTCAAGGTTTGTGTGATGCAAAAGCCCTGGCAGGCGCAGAATATGAAGCAGTAAAAAAACAATTGTCAGGAACCTCCCTTCTCAGAATATTATTTTGGTTTAACTATAGAAATAAAAAAAGGTGCGGAATTCATTCCACACCTTTCATATTTATAAGGTAACTTATTTTCACCAGCATCATCGGTTATTTCTGTAATTCAAGCTGTCCCGCATCCGTAAACTGCCCATCTGTAACCTTCACTCCATCTTTAATACCATTCCGGTAAGGCGGTGCAGCTTCTATCATTAACTTATAATTGCCTGCATTCACATTTGAAAATTGAAAAGTTCCGTTCACTACATTAACATTCAGCGTGTCTTTACCAGAAAAAAGAAATGCGCTCAAACCCGCTTCTGGCGGCGTTACTGTTCCGCGTACCGAACCGCCAGACATCTTTTTAAAGGACATAAATACAATAATGGCAATCAGTATTATGAGAACAAATTCAGGTTTTACTTTTTGAAGTGGCATTTTCAACTGCTTTATGAACAGACACAATAGCCTGCCTGCCACAACCAATAAAAATCTATGCCAGTAACAAAATAAATGCGTTAATAATATATATTTTCAAACGGATTATTGCTCAATTACCCATTTGGCATTTGTTTGCCCATGAAACAATGGGCCGGCCTGCATCATTCCATTTGCATCGGCCAGCGCTGCATTGCGCGTTCCATTTTTTATTGTGTAAGTATTACCGCCATCCAATGTTTCCAATACCCATAAAGCGGTGTTCGACTGCCCATTGTCTAATATTAATCCATTGCGGTCCAGTGAAAGAAAACTGCCTTTCCACCGGTTTTGGATGGTATAATAATTTATTCCATTCTCAGTTACGGGAATAAGTTGCCATTGCGCACTCCACCATTCATTGTTAATTACTGAACAACCAAGTGTCCCTTTTTCCAGGTTAATATAATTATTGGTGGATGTGTTCCTGAGCTTCACAAATCCATTGGTAAATGCAGGCGCCTGTTGTTGTGGCGGTGGTGGTATATTCTGATTGCCGTTGTAGCCACTATTCCCGTTATTTCCATTGTTACCATAAGCATTATTTCCACCACCATTATAGCCCGCTGAAGC
>JBDUAY010000220.1:0-9380 GCA_040004415.1 Bacteroidota bacterium
TGCAAATGCGTTTGCCCATGCAGGTTATATGCTGTGGCATGCCAACCAGGCAGGCAGGTACAATATCTTAAATGGAATAAAAGCACCCGCAAGCGGCTACTGGATGAATAACCCGCATGCAGACTGTATCGACTACCAGATAGAATCAGATTTTGCCGGACTGATGTGCCCGGGAATGCCGAATACCGCATCCGCTATTAGTGACAAAATTGGACACATCATGAATTACGGCGATGGCTGGTATGGTGGCGTATACGTTGGGGCGATGTATGCGCTCGCATTTACGTCGTCAGACATACATTATATCGTAACAGAAGCATTAAAAACGATACCACGGGAAAGCGAATTTTATCAATGTATCAATGATGTTGTTGGATGGCACAAAAAGTATCCAACCGACTGGAAGCAAACCTGGCTGGAAATACAAAAGAAATGGGCAAATGATATTGGTTGTCCGGAAGGTGTATTTGCACCTTTTAATATTGATGCGAAAGTAAATGCAGCATACGTAGTTACCGGTTTATTATACGGCGAAGGAAATTTTACAAAAACGCTTGAAATTGCAACGCGTTGCGGGCAGGATGCAGACTGTAATCCTTCTACCGCCGGCGGCGTATTGGGCGCTGTACTTGGTTACGATAAAATACCTGCTTATTGGAAAATGGGCTTGCAGGAAGCAGAGAATATTGATTTTAAATACACGACCATGTCTTTAAATAAAGTGTACGAAATTGGTTTAAAACATGCACTCCTCAATATAGAAAAAAATGGCGGCAAAGTAAATGGTAATACTGTTAGCATACCTGTTCAGCAACCAGCAGCCGTAAAGTTTGAAAAGAGTTTTACTGGCTTGTATCCTGTATTAAAGATGCCGGTATTGTGGTCGCCCGCAAAGGATGAAGTTGATTTTAATTTTGACGGAACCGGATTTGTAATGAAAGGTGAATCTGCCAAATGGGGAAGCACAACTGATTATGTTACCCATGCATTATTATATGTAGATGATAAGCAAGCTGTACCCGTGGAATTACCTGCCAGTTATACTACCCGCAGGTATGAACTTTGCTGGCAATACGGGTTGCCAAAAGGACACCATACTGTAAAATTCAAAATTACTAATCCATCAGAAGATTATGAGATACACCTCCAGGACGTTATTGTATATTCAGATAAATTGCTGGATGGGCTCAAGAGTAATTATTAATGAAGAATTTTTAATCAATAATCCGGCCGCTTGGGAATGAGCGTAATAAATTTTTATTTGTTTATCCTAAACCTTAGTACGTATACACTGCACCGTTATGGCTTTATCCTTAAACCCTGTTTCTTCTTATTCATTAATAAATTTTTCTTTTCATGAAAAAACAATTCTACGGAGTTATGGGCGCCGTTGGTTTAGCACTCGCACTGGCGGCGTGTAATAATAGCGCATCCACGGAAAAAGCAGGAACCGATTCTATGACTGCCAGGGCTGACAGTACACCCAAAGTAACCGGCAACTGGAAAATCGGGGTGCAATTATGGACATTTAGCAAGTTCACCATGACGGAAGCACTACAAAAAGTAGACAGCGCCGGTGTTAAATATGTTGAAGCATTTTGGGGGCAGGCCTTAGGAGGTAGTACAAAGGATACGTTTAATACGCACATGTCACAGGCGGGAAGGGATAAGCTAAAAGATTTACTGAAATCGCACAACATACAAATGGTAGCGATGGGTGTTATTTCGCCCGGCACAAAAGAAGAATGGGTTGATGCATTTAAGCTCGCAAAAGAATTCAATCTAAGTTATATTACTGCTGAACCTAAGAAGACATTATGGGATTATGTTGATAGCCTCGCCGGTGCGTACGCTATAAAAATAGCCATACACGATCATCCTAAGCCCAATATGTATTGGATTCCGGACTCTGTACTGGCTGCTATTAAGGGGCATGCGAATATTGGCGCTTGTGCAGATGTGGGCCATTGGGCGCGCAACGGTTTGGATCCTGTTGAATGTTTAAAGAAACTGGAAGGTCATGTGTACGGGGTCCACCTGAAAGACATTGCCATAACTGAGTCAGCGCCTGATAAAACACATGCGCCTGATACCGTAGTGGGCAAAGGAATTATTAAGTTTGATCCTATTTTTGCTGAATTGAAACGTCAGCATTTTTCTGGTATGTTTTCTATTGAACATGAATCAAACTGGTACCATAGTTTACCGGATGTAATCGCAACCGTTAAATTCTATAATGACCAGGTTAGCAAGCTACAATAAGAGACAGGGTTTATGGTGAAGGGCGTGGGGCGTAAGATCTGCAATTTGGAATGTTTATAAAATAGTTGCGGTTTATAGCAAGGGTCTTACACCTTTCATCATAGCTTTTTTATTTTTAATGAATCTATTTATGAAGTCAATTTTCCTTCCATTTATTTTTTTGATAGCACTATCATCTTATGCCGGTGTAACATTGCCGAAAGTGTTTACCAGCAATATGATTTTGCAACGCAATAAGCCAATTAAGGTATGGGGCTGGGCCGGGAAAGGAGAAAAAATAACGGTACAGTTCAATACACAAAAGGCAGTTACGAAAACAGGCAAAGATGGAGGATGGATGATAACACTGCAGCCAATGCAGGCAGGTGGTCCTTATGAAATGAAAATAGATGGAAAGAATAATATTGTTCTATCAAATATTTTGATTGGCGATGTATATATCTGCAGCGGTCAATCGAACATGGAATTTGTATTGAGAATTGCCAACAATGCTGCCAAAGAAATAGAAGCCAGTTCATATCCCAACATCAGGTTGTTTACGGTTAAGAAAGCAACATCCTTTGCAGAACAAAAAGATGTTGAAGCAGATGGGTGGGTTGAATGCGGACCATTAACATCAGGAGACTTTTCTGCTGTTGCTTATTTTTTTGCAAGAAAATTAATAAAGGATATTAATGTTCCGGTTGGTTTAATCCACAGTTCATGGGGAGGTACTAATATTGAAGCATGGACAAGCTGGGATGTTATGCAAAAGACCGCCGGTTACCGCAACGTAGATATAACAAAAATGGAGGCTGAGCGGGCTGAAACATTAAAAAAGCAACAGGCATTCCAGGAATCTTTAAAGAATGATAAAGGAGATGCAGAGAAATGGTACGATCCTGCTGCCAATATCATGGGATGGAAAAATATAAAATTACCACAAGCCTGGGAACAAACCGAGATTGGTAATGCGGACGGAATAGTATGGTTCAAAAAGGAATTCGATCTGCCGGCTTCATTCAATGGAAAAAAAATAACGTTGAGCCTTGGCCCAATTGATGACAATGATATAACGTATTTCAATGGAAAAAAGGTGGGCGCTACTGATGGCTGGAATACAGACCGTACATATGAAATAGATCCTGCAATACTTGTTTCAGGAAAAAATACCATTGTTGTAAAAGTAACAGACAATGCCGGTGCTGGCGGCATTTACGGTAAGCCAGCGCAATTATATGTGCAATCAGGCGCGCAGAAGATAGCGTTGAACGGTAACTGGCAGTATAAGGCATCGGTGCTTAATACAAGTTACGGCCTCGCAGATACCGGCCCCAATTCATTTCCCTCCCAATTGTACAATGCTATGATAGCGCCGCTGGTGCAATTTCCTGTTGCAGGTGCCATCTGGTACCAGGGGGAAGCCAACGCCGGCGAAGCATTTAAATACAGAACATTGTTTCCGGGTATGATAAATAACTGGCGAAATAAATGGGGCTACGCATTCCCATTTTTTTGGGTGCAACTGGCCAATTTCATGAAACCAGATTCATTGCCGGTGCAAAGCGACTGGGCCGAATTAAGAGAAGCACAAAACATGACATTACAACTTCCAGCAACAGGCCAGGCAGTTATTATAGATATAGGCGAAGCGGCCGATATCCATCCAAAAAATAAACAGGATGTCGGTTACAGGTTGGCGCTGGCTGCAGAAAAAGTAGTCGATAATAAAGACATTGTTTATTCGGGCCCCGTTTACCAATCAATGAAAACAGCGGGCAATAAAATAATTATACAGTTCACCAATACGGGCACAGGTTTAATGGCAAAAGATAAATATGGCTACCTGAAAGGATTTGCTATAGCCGGAAATGACCAGCATTTTGTGTGGGCCAATGCAATGATTGACGGAGATAAAGTAATTATATCCAGCACTGCCATACAAAATCCTGTTTCGGTAAGATACGCCTGGGGTAATAATCCAGACGATGCCAATTTGTATAATAAAGAAGGTATTCCGGCCTCCCCTTTTCGTACGGATAGCTGGAAAGGAATTACGGAGAAATAATAAAGTATATATTATTGAGGATATAGTATTTAGTATATAGAATTCAGGTGTCCATTGTTCCGGATGAAGTTCTCTGCACCGGAACCTGATTGTAATTGTTTTGCCAGGGGACGATGCGGTTTGGTAAGATTGTCTGCTTCTATGCGGCGCAGGAAATCCGGGAGATTTTATCAGTTTTAATATAACTACAATATGCTGCCATCAAACAAAGCGCTTTTCAGATTTATTTTAGTATTGAGTGCTGGTGTTTTTTTTATGTATGGTTGCCAGCAGGATTCAAAAGGATATAATTCCTGGCCGCAATACAAGGGTTCCAATGAAAGCATTCATTACTCTTCACTTACAGAAGTGGATACCAGCAACGTAAAACAATTACAGGTTGCATGGGAATATCATACCGGTGATGCGGATACGGCCAATCATTCTCAAATACAATGTAACCCCATCATTGTGGGCGGCGTAATGTTCGGTGTGTCGCCCAAAATGAAATTGTTTGCGACTAATGCAAAGACAGGACAGGAAATATGGCAGTTCAATCCATTTGATTCCATGGCGGCAGATAAAAAGATGTTTTTTATATTGAATAATTCAAGGGGCGTTACTTATTGGAGCGATGGCGCAAATGATAAAAGAATATATTACACAGCAGGTTCCGACCTGTATTGCGTAAATGCGGAAACGGGTAAAATAATAAATGATTTTGGCGATAAAGGAAAACTTGATTTGCATAATGATCTTGACAGGGATGTAAAAGATTTGTTTGTTACAGCAACATCTCCCCCTATTATTTTTAATGATCTGTTGATTATCGGAACAAGGGTTGACGAAGGACAGCACGCTGCGCCTGGTCATATCCGCGCATATGATACACGTACTGGTAAGCGAAGATGGATATTTCATACCATTCCGCAACCGGGAGAATTTGGTTATGACACCTGGAAAGATACTGCTGCTTACAAATATGTTGGGGGCGCAAATGCATGGAGCGGTTTTAGCCTTGATAAAAAAAGAGGAATTGTTTTTGCCTGCACCGGTTCTGCCTCCTATGATTTTTATGGTGGCAAAAGGCTTGGGGACGATCTTTTTGGTAATTGCATACTGGCACTCGACGCCGCTACGGGCAAACGCATCTGGCATTTTCAAAGTGTTCATCATGATATATGGGACCGCGACATTCCATCGCCTCCTGCATTGATAACTATACATAAAGACGGAAAAAAATTGGATGCATTGGCGGTAACAACCAAATCCGGATTTATTTATGTGCTGGAAAGAGAAACCGGCAAGCCAGTATTTGGTGTAGAAGAAATACAAGTGCCTGTGAATACAGATCTGGCAGGTGAACAATTATCGCCCACACAACCAAGCCCCGTTAAGCCTGCACCTTTTATGCGCCAACTTTTTACCGAAAAAGATATAAATCCTTTACTGCCCGACTCTTCTTACCAGGAGATAAAAAAACGCCTGGCGTCCTATCGCGCTGATAATATGTTTGATCCTATTTCAACGCAGGGCACTGTTGTATTCCCGGGTCTTGATGGCGGCGCGGAATGGGGTGGTCCCACATTTGATCCGCAAACAGGGATACTATATATTAATGCCAATGAAATGGCATGGGTGATACAAGCGGCACCTGTAGCCAATAAAATGACCAGCAAAGAAAATTATATGCAGGCGGGCCAGCGTTTGTACCAGGCAAATTGTATGACTTGTCACGGACCAGAAAGAAAAGGTTCAGGTAATTATCCCGCGCTTATCAATATAAAAAATAAATACGCGCCAAAGGCATTTGATACATTGCTGCAATCCGGCAGAAGAATGATGCCATCGTTTAGCCGGTTAACTGAAACCGAAAGAAAAGCAATTGCGTCTTTTGTAATTGAAACCACTGATAAATCAAAAATGTTTGTTGATAGCAGCAAACAAAAAAATGATGCGCCGTTTACTGTTCCGTATACCATTACGGGCTATAATAAATTTTTAAGTAAAGAAGGCTACCCGGCCATTGCACCGCCATGGGGTACTTTAAATGCGGTTGATCTGAATACCGGCGAATATGTATGGAAAAAAACATTGGGCAATGATCCTGAATTTTCAAAGGGCAGCAAGGTTCCCACGGGCACAGAGAATTACGGCGCTTCAGTTGTAACTGCAGGTGGATTGTTATTTATTGCGGCGGCCAAAGATGGCAAGTTCCGTGCATTCAATAAAGCAAATGGTGCGTTGTTATGGGAAATGGATTTGCCCGCCCCGGGTTATGCCACACCATCAATATATGAAATAGAAGGTAAACAATACATTGTAATTGCCTGCGGAGGTGGTAAAATGAAAACAAGATCAGGTGATAGTTATGTTGCTTATGCATTGCCTGGCAAATGAAATCGAAAAAGCTGTGGGTAATGAGTTTTTGCTATAGGAGCGATGATGAATAGCGGTACAACAATATGATATATATGCGAAAAGCGATCCTATCTTTATTTTTACTAGCGGGCA
Organism: Bacteroidota bacterium; assembly: GCA_040004415.1. Taxonomy (GTDB): domain Bacteria; phylum Bacteroidota; class Bacteroidia; order Chitinophagales; family Chitinophagaceae; genus JACMLD01. The sequence continues at coordinate 6,803 of JBDUAY010000220.1, forward strand.
TGCTTAGTTGCTTTTCGCAATTTAGTATCAGCCCAAACCATCATTACATATTAAAAAACGGGAAACCTTTCTTTTGGATGGGCGATACTGCATGGGAACTTTTTCACCGGCTTAACCGCGAAGAAGCTGATCGCTACCTTAAACGCAGGAGCGAACAGGGATTTACCGTGATACAGGCAGTAATACTGGCTGAGTTTGACGGACTGCATACACCCAACGCCAACGGGGATCTTCCGTTGATAAATGATGACCCAACAAAACCCATTGAGAAGTATTTTGAGATGGTGGATTATATTATTGACAAGGCAGCTTCTTATAATTTAACGATAGCGTTATTGCCTTCCTGGGCAGATAAAGTTTTTAAAGACAAATGGGGTGCAGGACCTGAAATTTTTAATGATCAGAATGCAGCGGTGTATGCCGGATGGCTCGCAAAACGGTATAAAAAGAAAACAAATATTATCTGGATTTTGGGGGGCGATCGTGTACCAAGAAATGAAAGCGATGTTGATATCTGGGTATCAATGGGCAATGCTATTATGAAAGAAACGGATGGTAGAGCTATCATCAGCTATCATTCACAACCCAATGCAACTGGCTCTGCTGCCTGGTTTGGAAAAGAATCATGGTTCGCATTTAATATTTTTCAAAATGGTCATTGCCGGGATGTAGATAATTACGATCGGATACTCAATTCATGGAATAGCCTGCCAACAAGGCCGGTAATAGATGCTGAACCTATTTATGAAGATCACCCGGTTTGTTTTAATGCAAAAGATTTGGGCATCTCAAGTGCCTACGATGTAAGAAAATATGCTTATCTCGATTTGTTTGCGGGCGCATTCGGGCACACATATGGTTGTCATGATGTATGGCAGATGTATTCTGCAAAGCAAACGCCGGTGAATGGTCCGCATTTTTACTGGACGGAAGCGCTTGAATTGCCCGGGGCCCACCAAATGCTTTTTGTTGAAAAATTAATGCAATCTCATCCATTATTGGACCGCGTTCCGGATCAATCACTGGTGAAAGAAAATGATTATCCGCCATCTGAAAGAATACAGGCGACCCGTGGCAATGATTATTTATTTGTGTACACGGTTGCAGGTAAACCTTTTAACGTGGTAATGGGCAAGATACAGGGAAAGCGATTGCAGGCATATTGGTTTAACCCGCGCGATGGCAAGACCACCGATCTGCCCGAAGCGGAAAATACCGGCGTAAAAAAATTTACACCGCCATCCACCGGCTATGGAAATGACTGGGTGCTGGTGCTCGATGATGCGGAAAAAAAATATCCGAAACCATCATAACAGTGCATGATGGCTATAAAGCTATAAAAACTGTATATTTCGTGCCCCGAATCAATTGAAATCATTGCTGATAAATAAATAACCATTATGAAATTTTTAAGAACCGTTTTATTGTTATTACTGACGCAATCAATTTTTGCACAGAAGTTGCTGGTGACTGATCTGTCGTGCGAGCATAAAATAAATCCGATGGGCGTCGACGTTATACCAAGGCTTAGCTGGAAGTTGGATGGAACGGGCAGGAATATATCGCAGTCAGCGTACAGCATTCGTGTTGCAACTGATAATAAATTTTCTTCAAAAAAAACCGCCTGGCAAAGCGGTAAAATAAATAGTAGTGAATCTGTTTTGCTAACCTATGCAGGTGCAGCGTTACAATCAGGCAAACGTTATTATTGGCAGGTAAAAGTTTGGGATGCAAGCGGCAATGAATCTGCCTGGAGCACTCCTGCTTTTTGGGAAACTGGTTTGCTGCAGCTACAGGATTGGAAGGCACGATGGGTAGAGCCTGTACAATTGGAAGACAGGCATATGCCGGGTTTATTGTTGCGGAAAGAATTCGTTGTGCAAAAGAAAATAGCATCAGCCAGGGCGTATGTAACCAGTCATGGTTTTTATGAATTGCATATTAACGGCAAAAAAGCCGGGGATGAAATATTTACCCCAGGCTGGACATCTTACAACAAACGATTGCAATACCAGGTGTTTGATGTTACGTCTTTGTTGCAGCAGGGTACAAACGCGGTGGGTGCAATGCTGGCTGATGGCTGGTACCGCAGTTCACTTGCATGGGAAAATAACTGGGGCATCTGGGGTAAAAAATTAGGGCTGTTATGCCAGCTGCAAATTACGTTTACAGATGGCAGTGAGCAAGTGATCGTAACTGACAATTCCTGGAAAGGATCGCAGGATGGGCCTGTAACAAGAGATGGTATTTATGATGGAGAAAGTTATGATGCAAGAAAAGAAATGAAGAGCTGGAGCAATGCAGGTTTCGATGATAGTAAATGGAAAGTGGTTGTAGTGGCCGACCAGGCAAAAGATAATTTGATAGCATCACAAAATGTTCCGGTAAAAAAGATACAAGAAATAAAACCTGTTAGGATCTTTAAAACACCCAAAGGATTGCTGGTGGTAGATTTTGGCCAGAATATGGTTGGCTGGATAAAATTAAAAGTAAAAGGCGATGCAGGTACAAAAGTGACCATACGCCATGCTGAAGTGCTTGACAAATACGGTGATTTTTATACCGATAATTTACGCGC
>JBDUAY010000632.1:0-2799 GCA_040004415.1 Bacteroidota bacterium
TCATTTAATCTTTGGCAGCCATTTGCGGGTATTTATCAGCCTTTAAAAAAGAATGCAGTTGTTAGTGTAAACCTGGAAGGATTATATGCAGATGGAAATTATCCAATATACATTGACAATGGAAATTATTCCACAAAAACAAAACGCTCCAACTCAGGTATAAAATCTATCCAGGGCGAGGCCAATCTGCTGAAACAATTTAACGACAGTTCTACGCTGCAGGTTAAAGCCGCTGAATACAGTTCTGCCCGGGGTTTGCCGGGGGCTATTATTTTTTTTAACGATCGGTCTGTACAACGTTTACGCAATACCGATTTTTTTGCGCAAAGCCGCTACCAAAAGAAATTTAACCCGGCTACGGCGTTGCTGGTGTCGGCAAAATATAGCAATACTTACACCCGTTATACCGATCCGGATTTTTTAAATAACCAGGGCGGCCTTGATGAACGCTACGCACAACAGGAAGTGTACGGTAGCATTGCGGTCAGTTATCACCTTGATAAAAACCTGATTCTGACGGGTGCTTCAGATATTGCATTTAATACACTTGCGGCAAATGTGAAAAATTTTGCAGCTCCCCGCCGTATAAGCCTTTGGGAAAATGTAGGCGTGAATTACACCCGCAGCCGGTGGAAATTAAATGCTTCTCTATTATATACCGGTATCAATGATAAAACGGCGACAGGTACTGCCACGGACAATAAAAATAAGCTTACGCCTGCCGTTGCGCTCAGTATTCAGCCCGCTGCTGAAAGCCCCCTTATGCTGCGCTTTTTTTACAAAGCAGTATTCAGGATGCCGACTTTTAACGACTTGTATTACAATTTTATTGGCAACAGTTTATTAAAACCAGAATATTCAAAACAATATAATGCTGGTATAACCTATTCAAAGCAATTCAGCAGCGCTGTAAAAAGATTCAGTATGGGTGCAGATGCTTATTACAACGAAGTAAAGGATAAGATCATCGCCGTGCCCAATCAAAATCTTTTTGTATGGACAATGCTGAACCTTGGTAAAGTAAGTATAAAAGGCGTTGACGTAAATGTTGAAACAAATGGCAAATTATCTTCTTCAACCGGGTGGTTCGTGCGCCTTGCATATACATGGCAACAGGCGCTGGATATTACGGATCAATCAAGCAGCTCCTATAAAGACAGAATACCTTATACGCCCGACCATTCAGGTTCCGGACTTCTATCATTCAATTATAAAAAATGGGATGCCGGCTACAGCGCATTGTTTTCCGGAACGCGTTACATATTGGGTAATAACAGTTCATACAACGAGCTGGACGGATGGCTGACACAGGACATATTTGTATCCAGGCTTGTGCAATTGAAGCAGTATAAGATGCACATCAAAGGAGAGCTTAATAATATTTTCGATGAACGTTATGATGTGATAAAATATTTTCCTATGCCAGGAAGATCATTTAAAATCAGTTTGCTATTTAATAATTTATAAAATAAATCATGAAACAGATCAAATTTTGTGCGCTCGCATTCATTATCACCGCATTTGTTATATCCTGTAAAAAAGATGACGCGCCTGTGACCACGCTACCTAAAGTTACAACAGGTTTATATGTACTGAGCGAAGGAACGTTCAACGGCAATAACACCACGCTCAGCTTTTATAATCTTGCCACCAATACGCCAACAACAGATTTTTTTGCTGCGGCCAACGCCAGTAAATTGGGCGACACGGGCAACGATATTATTATTTATGGTGGTAAGATTTATATTGTCATGAATGTTTCCAGCTATGTAGAAGTGGCGGACGCACGTACTGCGAAAGAAATTAAGAAAATAGATTTCAAAACTACCGCATCCGTTCCGCGCCAGCCAAGGTTTGCAGTGGGCTATAAAAATAAAGTGCTGGTATCATCATACGACGGAACTGTTGCCGTAATTGACACCACATCATTAACAGTCGATAAATTTATTACAGTAGGCAGTAATCCTGAACAGGTTGTTGTTTACGGCAGCAATTTATATGTTGCCAATTCTGGTGGCTTAAGCCCGGTATATGATTCTACCGTTTCTGTTGTTGACCTCACGAGCTTTACAGAAACAAAAAAGATTACGGTAGGATTAAACCCTGGTAGCATTACCGCAGACGATGCAGGAAATATATATGTTGCTTGTACCGGAGATTATGGTGCGCATAGTCCAAAACTGGTTAAGATTAGTACAAGCACTGGCACGGTAACAAAATCTGCAGATACAGCTGTTGGTAAGATCAGGTTTTATAATGGTCTTCTATATGTAACCGGCGGTTATCTTGGCGCTGCTAATGTAAGAACGTTGAGTACAATAGATTTTAAGCAAACCAGTTCAAATTTTGTAACCGACGGAACAGTTGTCAAAATACCATACGGGCTTAGCATTGATGCCACCACCGGCGATGTATACGTTACGGATGCTGTAGATTATATATCCAGCGGACAGGTTTTTTGTTTTGACAAAACAGGGAAAAAGAAATTTTCGTTTTCTGTTTCTCCGGGTATCAATCCGAATTCAGTTGCTATCATCAAACAATAAAATAATGGCGCCCTGGCTAAATATATCATTTAACCTGGGCGTTATTTATTAGATCGATTTTATGTCCGTGGCCAGTGTCTCCCTACAACTGTTCGGAAGATTATGGTGTGCCAATAAAAAACAATTTGTAAAGGTTTGTCGTAACCAATTGCATAATGCTCCGCTGGAGCATCCTGTTTATAGTAACCCGGGCGATAATACAAACAGCTCCAGCGGAGCTTCCTGTGCATTACAGGGGGCTCCGCTGGAGCCA
>JBDUAY010000633.1:0-2793 GCA_040004415.1 Bacteroidota bacterium
GAAAGACCCATTACGAGAACCCGGTCCTGGTCAAGACCATTGTATTTTGTAAGCGTATCAAGTATACCATTAATATTAGGGAATGTATTATCATCCCATTGTGATCCAGCGCCGTCAGCAGCGATTAGCAATTGCGGAAACATTAAAAATCCATTCCACTCCCCCGCATCAACGCGTTGTCCAAAAGGTAGCCCGCCCCAATAGAGCTGATCCTGGTTTTCCCTGTTTACAGTTGTGGTATTATCAGCAGCGGTATTATAAGCTGCTTCCCCTGCGCCGTGTAAAAAAATAACCATCGGATATTTTTTTGTTGGGTCGTAATTGTTAGGAAAACGTAAGCGGAATGACGTGTTATTAAAACGGTAACTTTTGTACTTGGTTTGATCCCATGTAATACGACCTGATTTGCCGGGCTGATTGGGGTCATGAACCCATTTTTGCATTACACCGGCACCAGCTGGTGTGGGATTTAGCAGCGGGTTAGAAGAACCGATACTGTAGATATAATCACCATCGGAAGATGATATTACATTTTGAGCCATTGAAGTGCCTGACATAAACAGGATGAATACGAATAGGGTTAAACGGGGGTACATAGACTAAGTTGTTTCTTTTAATAATACAGATTGTAAGCAACGGTAATCCGAAGGATGTGGAATTGAATCTGAAAGAAAACAGCTTTTAAAGGATATTAAACAAAGTATATAGTAAACAGCTTTGTTTTGAAAGTATGGGGGATATCGTTTTCGTGTGTATGAAAAGGCTGGATATTGGGGAGGAAATATTGGGACAGTAAAACTATAAATAAAAATGAAAAATCAAAAGCCTTTGCGTAATATTTTATTGGCGATAACAAAATATTGTATGAGTGGCTGACTCTAAAAACAATGGTGTTTTATTTTGTCCCGCTACCGGAATGTTTTTTTAAATATTCCCAATTTAAGACTGAAAATATTGAGTAAGTAAAAATCAAACTGTTGTAAAATCGATATAATTATTCGCAAATGCCTGATAGTTTTTGAAGTCGATGCATTATAAACGAAAATGAGGGCACAGCTACATACTTTTTAAAACAAAAAAGCCACGCAAACGCGTGGCTTTTTTGTTTGTTGGAGAAGTTATTCTAACGTTCTCTTATAAATTTCTTGGTAACTATTCCATCCGTTAATTGAACCTGCAACAGGTAGATGCCCGGAGGTACAGAACCAATATTGATGTTCAGGATATTGTTACCTGCTGCCAGGATAACATTCTGCTGCATCATTACTTTTCCATCTACCGCCATTACCTGCAGGTTGGTTTTGCTGCTCTGTGCAACAGACACGCCTACAACAAGCGTGGAACCTGAAACCGGATTTGGTCTAATCTGAACATTTGCGCCGGCGGTTACAATCTTTATTGTTTTTATATCACTGTATTCACCCTTGCCATCTTTATCTGTTCTGCGGATACGGTAATAATGATTGCCTGCAGTAAGACCGGCATCGGTAAAGTTGTAATTATTTACGCCTGTATTATTGTTGGCGGCTACACTGCCAATAGCAGAGAAACCTACACCGTTAAATGAATGTTCTACGGTATAACGGTCAACATTTATTTCATCACTTGTTTTCCAGTTAAGAACACCATTTCCGCTTACTGCCTCAGCTGTAAACCCAAGCCAAACTGCAGGAAGGGCAACATTCACATTATTGGTGATAAGCGTAAATACCGCTCCGTTGGCAAATGTAACGGTGGGGAACAGTATCTTATTATTGGTAATGCTGGCCGCTGCGATGAATGATAATGTACCCTGGTAAGTATCATCGCCACTGTTAGATATCATCAGCGCGTAACTATTTACGGCAACGCCTGTTTGTTTGTTGAGTCCGGTAGTATCAAAACTAATACTAACCCCGGCAACGGCACCTGTATTATTGACTTTCCAGTTCCTGATAATTCTTGTACTGCCCACCGCAAGTGCATTGGCTTCACCAGAAGCGATTATATGCTGCGCCAAAGAACCCGCATCGTTACCAATTACGAGAAAACGTTTATCAAGCAAATCAGTATTCGCTGAAAGCACCAGGTTGCCTTTTGCAGACTGGCCTGTACCATCACCACTTCCTGAATTTACACTGTTAGATTTTATTTGCAGTAAAGCAGATAAACTGTCTTTACCAATTCCAAACACATCGTTCTGATATTTTGTATTCGCTGTCCAGAAAATTGTGGTACCATCGGAAGCCGTATAGTTAATAGGAGCAGTGGTTGAGCCCTGTGTAGTGCCATATTTAAATGCCAGGTAGGATTCAATTTGGTTTTGTCTTAAAGGCGTAATGGTAGAATCCTGCAGGTAAATAATCTCCGCGATATTGGCATCAATAAACTTGCCCGCTTCACTTACACCAAAAGGCGAATTATTACCTGTAAAAGTTGATGTAGCACTGCCGGCAGCTACTACAATACCATTCTTGCGTATATCCTGTTTATTGCCGCTGGCGGTATTGGCGTTGTCTTTACTGAAAGACCAAACAATAGGTTTATTTATTTCGATCGAATTATCAGGCGTACTGACTGTATTTGCGAAACTACCAGTCTGGCTGTAATCTGAACCTGCTGTCCAGGACAGCCTTCCGGTACTGTTCAAAGCAACCTTAACCACATTTTGCGAAGCCTGCTGTTCAACAAAAATGTCTTTATCGTTCTGTGAAAGGCTGTTGAATTTCGCTACCATGTAAGCAGTTACGGCGGTGTGCGCGGTTGTACCAGAAAATCCGGCAGGTGCCTGTATGAGCTGGCCATTGGCAGCCG
>JBDUAY010000634.1:0-2789 GCA_040004415.1 Bacteroidota bacterium
GACTTTTTGTTTTTTATGCGTACAATTTTTATAATAACAAAGATTGAACCACGGAGACACAGAGAAGCACGGAGACTTTTTAAGCGTAATTTTTTTATAATAGCGGAGATTGAACCGCGGAGACACAGAGGAGCACGGAGACTTTTTGTTTTTTATGCGTACAATTTTTATAATAACAAAGATTGAACCACGGAAACACGGAGACACAGAGAAGCACAGAAGGCTTTACTATTTAAAATTGCCACGGAGACTTTTATTTTGGAGACACGGTGAAGAAAACGATTTTTAGTTAAGGATCATTCTTTTTATTCCATCTTTCATTAGCGGAACATGAAAGTTTAAGATATAACCAAGTCGCTTACCTGTTAGCCGCAGATAACTTAGGAGTTGTGCCTCCCAAACAAGATGATGATTTTCCTGCGCCTTTAATTCAATGATAATTAAATTATCTACCAGGATATCAATTCTAAGACCATCGTCTATAATTATATTATCATAGACAATTTCTACACATTTTTGGGTTAGATAAAAAATATTCCTTTTACCCAGTTCATAACAAAAGCATTTTTCATAAACACTTTCCAATAGTCCTGGCCCTAACCTTTTATGTATGGTTATTGCAATCCCTACAATCTGTCCCGTTAACCATTTTTCTCTTTCGGTTATAGGTTTAAACAAATGATCTGTATTCCTTTGTATTATCATTCCTCCTCAGTTTTTCACTTGAGTTATAAAAAATATCTTTTGCAAACATATCTCCCCGTCGCCGTGCCGCTGTGGTCCTGGTTCTACCCGAATAACTCTCCCTGTTTTGTACTCACCGGTAAATTCATAAATTCAAGACGGTGCAGTATTTGGTAAGGATTATCAACGCCTGCCTGCCTTCTTAACAAGAGCATACTGTCCGCAATAAAACGCCCGGTGAAATGTTTCTGACTATATTCCAGCCAGCCTTTTTCATATTGCCAGGGTAACAGTTTACGTGCAACCGTAAGATGCGGTTCATCTATAAAGTGCGGCTTGTTGTCTTTATTTAATTTCATGAGTTGCTGAAAGGGCCGGATCTCTTTCACCAGTTCCCGTATTGGTTCTTTGGTAGTAACATTGATATGAATAGTGTGCGATGGAAAACTGCCGAAATCTTTTAACTCTACTTTAAACGGGTGATAGCCCATCGCCACTGTTTTTAACCGGCTGATTATACGTTCTTCCATCATTGCATATTGAAGAAAATTAACCAGCGTAATATGCGGTTTCCCCCACAATGCATTCGGCGCTTTATAAACATCATGAAATTCTTTTTTTACTGCTTTGATTTTATTGCGCAATTCTTCATGCGGGTTCAATACCAGCAGATATTCGTTCACTTTATAACCGGGTAATGTAAGTGCTGATGGTTTCATAATTTTTCTTTTTGTGTTTATATAATATTGTTACTTACAATCTATCAGGCCACATCACTGAAATGATTACTATCCGGTGGCCTCAACCGGAATACCTGGATTGTTTTGCAGGAATCAAATTGATGCTGGCGCCTCAACAGCAACAATTCATCAAGCATAAATGATTCATGAAATGTTTTTTGCGCATACTCCGCCATTGCTTTATTATATACCTGCTCCGGTAGTCTGCGTGCAATACTAAGATGTGGTTTGGTAATTAATTTTGCCGGCGGACAAGCAGAGGCACGAATAAAATCGTCCACTGTCTTTAATTGTTTTGCCAATTGCTGAAACGGTAATGGATTCTGCACGCGCAGATAGATCGTATGCGGAGGAAATCCGCTATAATTATTTAAAGTGACAGTAAAACTTTGCTGCGAACCGCAAATGCGTTGCATCCATTTTATAATAGTAGGTTCCATTGCCTCGCTTGCTAAAAAATTAGCTACCGTTAAATGCGGCTTTGTTTTAATGGAAATTTTTTCCTGATAATCGTTATAGAACTGCTGTTTCTGTTCCATTATTTTATTATTTACACTGGTATCAGGATGACCAACCAGCAAGTATTCAAATAAACCATTTGCCTGCCTGGCATCCGCCAAAGAATTATGTGTACCAATGTTCATAAAAAATATTTAGGATGATTACTTATTTAGCATAAATTTACTAAAAATATTAGTATTAAAAAATAAAATATTTGCCCGTGCGTTCTGCAATGCTGAAAACAGGCACAACGCGGTTTAAATTTTTTTCACTTCTTCTTTTCGTGCATCTGCAAAACTTGCGTGAAATGAAATAAAAAAACTTGTATGGATGGAGAAATTTTTTATGGCGCCGCGTATAGAGGCTCCAAACAGTACGGTCAGAATGATATTAAAACGGCCAATGCTACCGGCTTTGGCGCTGCCGCAGATGATTATGCCGAGCGGGGAATCGATTTAAACGAGCAGTTGGTACGCAATAAGCCCGCCACTTTTTTTATGCGGGTGCGTGGCGATGCGATGATTGGCGCGGGCATACATGACGGCGATATGGTTATTGTAGACAGATCATTGAAGGCGGCCAGCGGCAAAGTGGTGATTGCCATCTTAAATGGAGAGATGCTGATACGCAGACTGGAGAAAACGTTCAATAAAATCCGATTGCTACCGGAAACAACTAAACTGTCTGCAATAGATGTTGATACCTCCTGCAATGAATTTGCCATTTGGGGTGTAGTAACGTATTGTATTCATTCGACATAATACCCGCACCCCCCGACCCCCTGAAGGGGAGGCTTGGATTGGTTTCGCGAATTGCACGCAGCATAACGCATTAAAGATTTTTTTATAATAATGAGCAGGCTGA
>JBDUAY010000221.1:0-9336 GCA_040004415.1 Bacteroidota bacterium
TGGGATTTTCTATGCCTAATGGATCTGAATGATATTCGCATTGAAGATTTACCACCTGGAGTTGTTGGGCAAAAACCTGGCAATAAAAAAGAACCGTTATAAAAGATAAAATTGCTTTATTCATTTAATTCAATATTTATAATTCCAGTCTGTAAGAAAATGCGACACTTCTATTCAGCCATATTTTTACCCATAGTTTTTATTGGTAAATCAATCCACGCAAGGCCAATGTCTCGTTTCATATGATAGGTGCTGTATCCTTCAAAAGCGTCGTATAATAGCGCAAGTTTATCACCTACCTTTATAACAGAAGGCATACCGATGGCACCTTTTGACCATGAACAATTGGAACTGTCCAAAACAACGGCTTTATTCGAAGTATTCCATTTATAAATATCTTTTGACCAATACATCCAAACAGCATCTGTGTATTCCGTATTGTGGCTATCTATTCCTATATGGTTAGTAAAAAGATACCAGGTTTTATTGTTTGCATCATAATAAACAGAAGAATTTTCTACCTGCTCAGTTATGGGGAAAATGGGCTCCGGGTTTATGGTCCATGGATGGTCTAAATTTTTTGTGGTAGCGATGCCCAGTGTTCGCTTAGTACCTGAACTATCCTGGGAAGCACCGCTGAAGAATTGTACATATTTTCCTTCGTAATTCACGATAAACCCAGGACTTGCTGTTACCGAGTAAAAAGAATTTGGTTGAGTAGAGAAAGGAGTTACATCATATTGCTTCACCCATGGCCCTTCAATCGACCTGGACTTAGCCTTCATCGTTAGGTAAGGAAAAGCAGGAATTCTATCCGGCGCTGGTGATGTATGTGGTGTGCCCAAATAAAACATGTGCCAGGTATTTCCCTCTTTAATCATCCAGGGAGAGGATGCACTTTTAGCGTCGTTAGAACCCGGTTGTCCGAGGGCTAAGATCGCTCCTTTTTTTGTCCAGTGTTTTAAGTCTTTGCTTTCTGCAAGGCAAGACTTCCAGCCATCTTTGCCAGCACCATCATAAAATAGATAATAAGTATCACCGACTTTATTTACGTTAGCTTCTCTTGCCCCGTAAGCATCGCAACTGTCGGGGCCGTCACCATATCTCAATACAATACCAAAATCTTTGCATTCAATCCTGTTTTTGGCTGCTGGCCTGCCATCAATATAGGAAAGCGTTTGGGCACCTAGCTTACTGCCAGTATGCATTCCGGCAAAAAGCAAACATGCTATTGCGATTTTTTTATTTTTTATCATATACAACTTCTTTATAAAGATTTATAAGCGATGAGCGACACAAGTAACTTCATTTTACAACAACATTAAAATCAATGAAAGATCAATGAAAATAGAAATAATGAAAAGTTGATTTAAGCTTAATCGTAATAATATTATTGCCATTCCAAGTTAAAAAAAGCTTTGTTGCGGGTATTAAAAATAACGCTATCACGCATCTTCACAAGGTATCGGATAACTTTTTGTCAACTGTCCTGAACTGACCTGCAAGACTTTTAATCTGTCAACTTCTTCAAACAAACAACGAAAAGCCTTTTATGTTGCGAGATGAGCAGCCTTAACAAGGTCTTCTTATTTCCACTCTACGAATCAATCAAAGCCTACAGTCAATCGTTAAATGATCCTGGATAATTGAATTAAAATTTCCATTATTATTTCAATGAACTAAGGCTTATCAAAAAAAATCCCGCTTACGGCAGCATTCTTCCCACGAACATGATTGATTCTTATTCTTACTGACTTGTTAAACAAAAAACTTACATACTTACCATTCTCATAATTGCTAATCATTTGAACGGGCGCAATTATATTTAGGGTCTTGAGATCAAATATCTCTATCTCGCTTCTCCTGTTTTGCCTGTCAAAATCCAGGAAATACAGGGATAACCTGTAAGGATGATCCTGCTTCAGATTTACATCTATCGTCATCGTTTGCAGCGTTGCCTGCGGATCCCGGGTGATAATAGCCGCTGCTAACTGTGTTGATTTGTTTGGTGCAGCAAGTGCCCTCGAATCCGCATGCAGGGAATCCCAAACCACAATACCATTCAACTTAAGCTTTACCGAATCTACGTATGCGGGTAATTTTTTTGCGCCGGCATTATTGGAATATCCAAACAGGAAATACCCTTCGCTGCCATATTTACCCCGCCAGTTTCCTGATGTGATACTGTCCTGCTTTATGGTAGAAGAAGAGATTAAATAATTAAATTTTTGGTCTGCTATTGATGAATATCTATTTGCACCGGTATAACTTATTTGCAATGTATAATTGCCGGGTTTTACATTAAAAAGATATAAATAGTTACCGTCTTCTTCTATGCTTTCTATGCCGGCTACACGATGAAAGGAGTTGTCCCAAAGCAACCGGCCATTTACGATCACCTTACTTATTCTTTTACCAGCCTTCGGAATCCCTACTTTTTTCGCGATAGTGCCGGCGGGAACATTAAAAATTCCATTACCTTTTTCTATGTCAAACTCCGCGTTGATAATTCCGTAAGGTGTAGGCATAGCACCTTTTACATGCGTTAGTTTTCCATTAAGATATGGGATGATCGTAAAGCTTTTAAAGCCCGGGTCAATGGGCTTAATACCTAACACATTTTCAGAAAGCCATTTGGTAACACCAGCGCTCCATGGATGTGCCAAACTGGTATATCCACATTGATTGTTAGGGGGAGCATCGTTTGTTTTTAATATGGAGTTCCACGACGGCCTAAACACTTCGAAGAAAGTAGTGCCTCCATATTGTACCTGGCCACCCCATAAATCTTTTATTGTAGTAAGAGCGGCATCGTATTGTTTGGCCAATGCCATTGCCTGTATAATGAAGTATTGATTGAAGGGCGAATAGGAAAGCCTGTTTAACCTGTCAGCAAATAATACACCCGACAATTTCTTAATCTGCTTAACATCGGCGAACCCTGCATTGATCGCTTCCGATGTTGCATGAATGCCAAACTTGCGTATCAAATCTTCATCAGCAAACATGGTTATGGTTTTAGCCGCAGCAAATTGCTGGTACTTCAATTCAAGAGCCGTATTATTTGCCGCAGATGCTACTTTGGCAAATTGTTTCCATGCATTGATGCAAAGCATCCGGTAAGTATACTGGCATTCGGGTGTTTGTGGATTTTCAAAACCAGCTCCAAGTCTTTCATCCCATCCCATAAAATTGAGTAATGGCAAATGATCAAATTCCTTATATGCCTTCTCCAGCCTTCTATCTGCATTAGCAGCATATTTTTTAAAAAAAGCTGTGTCACCCGTATAATTAAAATAGTCTACAAGGCTCAGTACCCAATACATTGAATATGCTGCTATGCCATTGTCCTGGCTGGAAGTATAGGCAATATTTTTCCTGATAACATCATAATTGCCGAAGGCAGCAAGAGCCGCTGCCTGCGCAGGATAAGCATCTCCGGTCCATGAATGACGGTCGCTCCTTTCCATTAAAATAGCTCCAAAATAATCCTGCAACATATTTAACTTAACCACATAAGCACCCGTGTACCAAATGCGGGTCAACTGAGGATCATTACACAAAAAACTTCCCGTATAATTAGTGGGCCGAACCTGGCAAACCAACCTTACGTTTTTGATATGCCATGGTTTAGAAAAACTATTCACATGTATCCAGGCAAATCGAACTCCTTCGTATAAGGCATCATTTAATTCAAGGCGATAAGTATTACCATATTTTATTGGCACCATCGTTTTTATGCGGTGTTGCGCTCCGGCATTAACTATTGCAGGCTCATTGTATTCGCTGATGCTTGCCTCCACATTGCCTGCAAGATCATCGGATTCAAATTCAAACCAGGCCGCATTTTCCTGTCCAAAATCAAACATTAAAGATCCCGCTCCCGAAACAGTTATATCATTTTTACCCTGGTTGAATGAAGCGTTTGGAAAGCCTGTCGTTTCCTTTGGCTGCAGCATATATATTTCCAGGGAATCGGAAGCTTGTGGATTGTTCCACCGATAAGTTATTAACGGATCAGGCGACTCTTTTACCAATGGTCCCGACAGGCTTCCCCCGTGAAGTGGTTGATAAGGTTCTTTAACCTGCGCTGAAGAATCAACAATGAAAATGAAACAATAAAGAAAAAGGCAGGACAGTATCTTCATGAATTGTTCTGTTTATTTAACCAGGTTGAAAACCTAAGCAATTTTCAGTAACCGTGTTTGTTAGCATATATATTTTTAGCTGAAAAGCGAAACACCAAGGCAGCAAATAACCAGTCTTATTTTTTAACCTAATCCCAAAGTAGCATACCGGTCATCTACCTCAATCCTTTCGGGCCTGGGCCCGGCATATACCCAAATCATTGCCATTTCCGCGGGAGCGTTATTTATAAAATAATGTATGCGCCCCCTTGGCTGAAGAGCGGTCGTATAATCAGCCATTGTGTATTGACGGCCTTCTACAAAACAGGTTGCCTCTCCCCGGATAATACAAATAGACTCATCGAAGTCATGCAAATGAGCCGACAGCCTGCCTCCAGAATAAAATAACCCATAACCACCGCTCATGCCTATTCCGGGCATAAGTGTATCATTAAAAAAGTCGATGAATTCCGTTTTATCACCTGCAGCATAACGCCATGCAGTCTTACACCTTGTAACCCGTTCAGGCCCCTTGTGCCCGTTAAAATCATCCGGGACATAAATATCAGCACTGCTAAAATTTTCAACGAGTTCCCGTTGTGGCGTGGAAACAGGCATGGCGATATGAAAAACCGCAGACTCAGTTACCGAAATATTCTGTACGCAATGCACGCAATCGCGGGGGATCGTAATATTATCCAACGGTGCAAGATTATAAGAACGGCCGTCCACCTGCACCCGTGCGGCACCACTTAACAGGGTTATGGATTCGGAATGCGGGTGCGTATGTGCCGGCAATAAAATATCACCCGGCTCAAAAGTTACTATCGCAGTAAATAAATTGACAGCCCCGGTATGCTTACCAACTAAAGCTTCACAGATCACTCCTGGTGCTAATTCTATCGAATCGCCTTCCCCTTGTTTAAATATTTTTTCAAGACGATCAGGTTTAATACCTGCCTTAAAAGTGTCCGGCAAATTTTTACCAGCACTTACGCCCGGTGACAGATCAGGAGTAACTGACCGATGCCTGCCTGTTTCAGCCAATGCCTGTTTCAGGCCGCTTAAAAGTATGCCTGTATCAAACCCTAAAGCCAGCATTCGAAATCCTTCATTTTTTCTCCGTTCTATATCTGTTGCGCCTTTTGTAAGAATCCCACAATGCCTGCCTGATCTAATGACCAAATCTTTTACATGACTGATATGATCTTTCACAATGGCATTGTCCCATTCTCCGGCATAACCAGCGGAAGCGCAGTAATCAGCAGGACCGAAAAAGAAAATTTCTGCTCCGGCAACATCAAGCATCTTTTCAATATTATCTCCGCCAGCCATTGATTCTATTATAGGAATAACAAGAACATTTTCATTTGCTTCCTGCAAATGTTGCACAATGCAATCTCCCCAGCCGGTAGCTCTTTCAGCGCCTATTCCGCGTATGCCTTCCGGCGGATATTTTGAGTAAGAAATGGCTCGCTCCAATGCTTCCGCTGTTTCAATATGCGGAACTACAATTCCATCTGCGCCCATATCTAACAGGCGTTTTACAAGTCCTTCCTGCAATTCGGCAATGCGCACAAGAATTACTGTACTACTGCGAACACCCGCACGAATATGCGAAAGGATATCTGCAAAATCAAGATGTCCGTGCTCAGCATCAACAATTACCCAATCCATGCCTAACGCTACCGCCATTTCAGTGATACTTGCAGATTCCAGCGTTACCCACAATCCAACTACTTCTTCTTTACGGGATAATTTCTCCCTTAATATTTTCAGCGCTTCTGTTTTCATAGCAAGTGTATCATCATTATTTACATTTAGTATTGTAAGTTAATTTTCATATGCTTCCTGCATAATATTTTTCAGAAGAATGGTTTCTGATATGTTGTCTGCCTGGTTACATTTTTCCCATTCAGTCCAGATATATTCAAGACCAATCCAACCATTATAATTGGCACTTTTAAGCTTTCTGGCAATGGCACTATAGTCAATAATGTTTTCCGACATAATAGTTTGCAACTGGCGCTCCTTCCCTCCTCTCGCATGGAAATGACTGGTATTCTGTAAAAAGGGATCTACGTTTTTTTGTGCATAACCGTCATAGATATAATGTGTATAATCGAGCGTCAATGTTAAGCCGGGTACGGATTCAAGCAGGATCTGCGTGTCGGAAGGATTAATGAATGGGCAGCCTATATGCACCTCAATTGCGAAAACCAATCCTGATGAAGCCACGGTTTCCAATCGCCAGCTCAATTCTTCATAACATCGTTGTATAGACGCATTTCTTTCTTCTCCGGGAAAGATCATGCCGGGCAGACAGGTTATATGGTCAGCACCTAATTCGCTGGCGTATTCAACCAGTTTAAGAAAACCATCACGGGCTAACTGCCTTCGGCTTTTTTCAGGATGATTAATTGCATGAGGATAAAAGTCTGTATCCAGTTGTAGATAAACATCCGTAGCAACCAACCCACGATCTTCCAGTTTTTGCCTGAGTAATTTTGCACGATTGGCAGGCTGCTGAAATTCAGTTTCGGGGGTTAAATGTGAACGGCGGCTAAATAAGCCAATGTCAACTCCTTTGCAATCCAGCAGGGCGATAACGCTTAGTACACTGTCGTGTGGCAAAAGCGGAAAAGTATAATCCGCACAGGCAAATTTTAATTTTTTCATATTGATTTCCCTCCTTCCCATTCAGCCGTCGCAAGGTACCCGCCGTCAATTATGATACTCGTACCAGTTACCCCAACAGAATCCTCGCAACTCAGGTAGCCAACCGTTTTAGCAATATCTGACGGTAAAAGAATTTTTCCTGATGGAACTCTTTTTAATCGTTGAGTCAAAAGTTCTTCCGTACCCACATGTTCACGCAACAGCGGCGTGTCTGTAATACCTGGACACACTGCATTACAGCGTATTCCTTCGGCAGCATAATCTACAGCTATAGATTTAGTGAGCATCAGCACGGCACCTTTAGATGCAATATAACCGGGCGTTTTTGCCTGGGCAACGAAACTGCTGACAGAGGCGAGATTCACAATATAACTACACTCCTGTTTTTTTAAATAAGGGTATGCATATTTAAAACTTAGAAAAATAGCTTTTACATTTATTCCCATCTGCCAATCCCATTCACTACTGCTGTATTCATGGAGGCTCTTTATGATATTAACTCCGGCGTTATTCACAAGGATATCGAGGCGGCCAAATGATATATATGCATCCGATATAGATTTTTTTATTGAATCCTCATCACTTACATCGCACAAAGAAAACAATGCTTTACCATCGCGGTTGTGGATCATCTCCGCTAAATTTTTACCTTCCTCCTGTTTAACATCTGCAAGAACAACTGAGGCACCTTCTTCTGAAAAATACTCCGCAATGCCCCGCCCAATTCCCTGGGCGGCACCACTTATCCAAACAACTTTATCAATAAATTTTTTTCCCATTCATCTCTTATTAAGAAAGTTTACCTTTTAGCAATACATTGATTGGGTGTTGCCAATATATTGTTCAAACCGGTTATAATTTTTTTACGAGTGTTAGTGCCCAATCCTGGTCCTCATCCGGAGAGATTGCATTCGCCCGGCCAACACTGTCTGCTACAAGAATAAAATTTTGCATTTTTTCGCCGCTAACGGGATCGAACCAATTTGCAGTATAACTTCCGCCTGGCATCAGTGAATTAATATCAACCTTTCCAGGAGCAAGCAGATAAACAATACGAAGTTGTTTTCCGACACCGGCACAAAGCGGCGCCACGCGGGCTGAATCACTGGTCACCGATTCAGGCATAGGTTCCAGCCTGTTCCAATCTGGCAGTGCTTCTATCAAATGCTTTGCTGCACTAAGTTGTGCCGAACCCGGCAATCGCATAGCTTCATTCCATGGAGTGATGCCCCAATTATTACCACCGGGTGATTTACCGTAAGGATGCTCCCGGCCGTTCACCTGCCATATACCGTTGGCTCCATATGTATGACCGGCAAAACCTGCATTGATAGCGTGTGCCCAAAATGCCTGTCTTGCTGCTGACGCAGGTAGCGGAACAGGAATGGCCAAAGCCTCGTATCGGGCTTCACCACTTATCACAGGCATTACCGGGTGATCGCGCCAACCTTCAAGCGCTAAGGATGCCTGGGCAGCCGGGGCAGAACCATGGCCACTCTGATGCATATCGAAATCGAGAACCGTGGGGTCAGTTACTGAGGCGCGTGCCGTTCTGCTGGGATGAGTTGTAATAAGGCGGTGAAATGGATCGGTTACCCGCATATAACGAATGATCTCAGTCCATTCCTTTTCCTGGCGCTCTTCATCTGCATCTTTAGTTGTCGATAGATAAAAAGGCATCGTGGTTTCTCCGGCAGCAATCCACACTACGGGCAATGCGCCCCAGCGGGCAATAAGATACCGCCAGTGCTGCTTCATTTTTTTTTCTCCCAGCCATGGCAAATGATATCCCCACGCTCCTACTATAGCAGGAACAAACCCCTGCTCTACGAGATACATAATCTTTTTATCAGCGGCGTCAAAGTATTCGGGATTTATTGCTGAGTAATCCTTTTCCCATGGAAATCCTGCTTCGTTTTTTCCCCTTTCATCAAAGGGCGGCATATCCGGATATAGGCCTGCAACAATTTGTATGACATCAAATCCTTTTTTACTCCTGTCAGCAGCAAGCTCTTTGAAATCTGCCGGCCATGTAAGCCTTTCCGTTAATCCCATCCACCAGGTATCACCTAACCAGAAAAAAGGAGTGTCATCCTTGTACGCAAAATGACGTTTATCATTCGCAACTTTTAGCGCTCCATGTTTGAGAAGTATATTTTCACCACTATAAGGTTCGATTTCTATTTTTCCTGTAACATTATCCATGCCCGTATCGTTAGAATCAGAACATATACTGCGAAAACTATGAATGCCCTGTACCAGTGAACTATACCTTGCCTTCCATTTATTTCCTCCATCCCAAAATGCCGGTACCCGAAGTTTATTTCCGGTTGGATCTGTGAATAATACATCCAGCGTTACCTGGTTGAATGGATCGGTATAATTGTTTTTCGAAACAAAAGTCAGCTCTGTCATCACATTTGCCTGTGTTTCCAGGATCGTATCGCTCACTTCGGCTTTAAGCGGCACCTGCAACGGTAATGCTAACCATGCAAGACCAACATCACGACGCATATTGCCGTTGCTGCCT
>JBDUAY010000222.1:0-9323 GCA_040004415.1 Bacteroidota bacterium
CATGAAGGTTCACAATGCTGGGTATCCCCCCGGTATGAAATAGCCGACAGGTACCAGTCTACCATCACCGGCGATTTTGTTACCCCATTGATTCCGATGAACCCAACCGTTCCTGCAACCGGTAATGTTGCAAGAACTACACTGAACTCTGCGGTTAATCCTAACAGTTATGCCAACCGGGATTACCGTATGAAATCAACAATAGAGTGGGATTATGAAACAAGTATTGGCAGTGCCTCACAGGTATCTACCGGTTTTGTCCCTTTTATTTATCAAACATGGGCAGGAACTGTACTTATCAATGGCGTTCCCACGCTTACCTATAATACAGACGGATGCAATTCAGGGTATGTATTCCGGAAGTTTGTGCGCAACTACACCGGGCAGGGACGCAGCGATGGAGATTTTGCCTGGCCTGTTATACGCCTTGCTGATGTGTACCTGATGTATGCCGAAGCAACCAACGAAATAAGCGGACCACAGGCTGATGCCATTGACCTGGTAAATAAAGTTCGTCACCGGGGTAACCTGCCAGCACTGGCCGCATCCAAAACAACCTCTTATCAAACATTTTTTAATGCAATTGAGCAGGAAAGAATCGTTGAGCTGATAGGCGAAGGCCAGCGTGGATTTGACCTCCGCCGCTGGAGGGCTATCGAAAGAGTTTGGGGTATTCCGGGAAGCGCAGGTGTATGGAGAATTGACACCTGGGGTGCTAATCAAAGCCGTTATTTTCAGAACACGTCCGACCTCGAATACAAACAGGATTATATTTTTAAGATTCCACAAAGTGAGCGTGATAAAAATCCTAATCTGACACAGAATATTCCATGGAGATAAATGTGGCAATCGAACAAAATATTAAAAAAATAATTTTACAAGATGAAAAAAAATATAACAATATCACTGGCAATTATACTGGCGGCCATTACATGGTCTGCCTGTTCAAAAGACAAGCCTGTTGATGACGACGGTTTGCTCATTACAACAAGAAAAGACTGTTATGTAAGCAGTTTTGAATTACTGGGAAGTGATTATGTTAGCGTTCGTGTAGGCACTGCCGTAATAGATACTACCGCACAAACAGTAAAAACAATTGTACAGTTTGGTACAGATTTAAAAAATCTTTATCCGCAGTTTACACTTGCACAGGATTGCAAACTGGATCCAAAGATTCTGGGCAAAACGGACCTGTCTGATACAAGCCATCCAAAAGTATGGACTGTTATATCCGGCAACCGCCAAATTAAAAAACCATATACACTGTATATTTCTGTTCAACCCAGGTAATCATTTCATTTTAAAACAACGTACGATGCAACACAGACTCAAATATTTTAAATATACTTCCATAGTGGCGGCGGTGCTATTGATCTTTATAGCGTCTTGTAAAAAACAGACCTATTCTCTTCCTACGCCGTCAGACAAATTGCAGAATGAAGCCATCAAAAGAACGCTGGGACCCAGCATTATCCGCGATACACTTGAATTTGCGTATGCCATGGCGATATTGCCCAGCAAAGGAAAATTGGTATCCTGCACTGCTGAAGCATCTATTGCAGGCACCCCCGGTACTTATATGGAATACAGATCTTTCTATACCAACCAGAGCGGACAGGACGTAGGCGTACCTGTGGGTTCACCGTCTGTAACAACCGGAACAACCACAACGGTTACGTATAATCATGATACATCTGCTGCGACTTTGCGCTATTATTATATTATACCTGACGAGGCGCGCGGCAAAACGGTTACAATTAAATTCACCGCCAAAAGTAGTAACGGAGAGAGTATTTCTACCAGCATGGGGCCATACACCATTTCAAAAATGGACAGGATACTCAACATGAAAGTGAGTGATAACAACCTGATGTATATTTCTATAGCAGACTCTACCATTTATACCGCTGCAAATGCTGCAGCACACGCCGCAAGCATAGATTTGGTCTATTTGTATCGCAACATTACTACCAGCGCCTTTGGTCACGCATTGGTATCACCGGCAGCTGACACACAATACCTGCCGGGTGTTGTTTTGCCAACCGGCGTAAACAGAAGCAGTAAACTTATTAAGGTTTTTAACCTGCAGGATTTCAACCTGGCACATGAGCAATATGGCATTTACATTGATGATCCTGATTTTCAAAAAATTGATTTTACAAATGAACCCAACTATGCCATTAACTTAAAAGCGGAAGCCGGCGTGTGGGTACAAACTGCAGATGGCAAATACAGGGCATATATTTTTATCAATGGGGTGAACGCAAATGGAACTGCCACGATCAGCATGAAGCGCTATGCAATGTAAAGTCAATCATTTGTTGCCTGAGTTCTTTCAGGTGTTTTTTTAATACAGGATCTGTTGATTTAATACATTAATTGCATTCATTATAACGCAGCGATAACAGCACCTGGCAAAAAGTATTTATTGGTATGTGCATACATGCTGGTAAATACTTTTTTCATTTTTTATATTGAAGAAATTATTCGAACATGAAGCGCTTTTCAAAGAAATTAAATTTTATCATTTTGCAGGCTGCATGTATTATCGCATCCTGCGCTGTCTCACGCGCCCAGCCATTTGTACATCCCGGTATCGATCAGCAATCAAAAGATTTAGCCTATATGAAAAAAATGGTGCTTGCCGGGGAGCAGCCATGGAAAGACGCCTATGACAAATTAAAAGCGGCCGCAGATACCAATTTTATTGTAAAAGCGCACACGCATGTATTGCGGGGACCGTATGGCAAACCAAATATTGGTGGTGATGATTTATCAAAGTGCGCGAACATGGCGTACAATTATGCAATAGTTTGGTATGTGAGCAACGATAAATCATATGCTGATAAAGCAATTAATATTCTGAATACATGGTCGCCTGTTTTGTGGGATCTTGATTACAACGATGCAAAATTACTGGCTGCATGGACAGGTCATATACTTTGCAACGCCGCGGAAATTTTACGTTACACAAATGCAGGCTGGCCGCAAAAAGACATCACATCATTCAGCAATATGCTGATGACGGTTTATTTTCCACTGATGCGTCCCTACTATCCGCAGGCCAATGGCAATTGGGAAGGGGCTATTATCCATTCATTAATGGCTATCGCTATTTTTACCAATAACCGCCCGCTGTTCAATAATGCTGTTGATCATTTTAAACATGGATCTGTAAATGGAAGTATTTTTAAATACATTTATCCGAATGGGCAATGCCAGGAAAGCCCGCGCGACCAGGGGCATGTACAATTAGGTATGGGCGAATTCGCTGGTGCGGCCCAGGTAGCTTATACACAGGGTGTAGATCTTTTCGCTATGGCTGATAACAGGATTGCTTTGGGGTTTGAATATGAAGCCGGCTTTTTGCTGGGTACAACACCCTATTGTTATTGCACCATTGCCGAACGGGCAAAAGTACTGCGTGATGATTACGAATATGTTTACCGCCATTATAGCACGCTGGGAATTGACATGCCCAATGTTAAACGTGCTGCTGATGCTGTGCGCGAAAAAGCATCACGCAGTATTTTAACAGCTGTGCGTGTGCCACCTGCTGTACCAGTCAAAAAGAAGGATGCGCCAAAAGCAAGTACTATTGGTTACATAGCCGGCGCCGGGGCAACACCTGCCCCGAAAGTTCAGGAAGATGCTGTTATTATTTTACCGGGTCAATCCATTCAACAGGCGCTGGATGAAGCATCAGGAAAAGATAAAGTTGTACTGCTGAAATCCGGCATCCACACTTTTCCCAACACATTAAAAATTCCTTCCGGCATTATATTGATGGGTGAAGGTGAGCAGACCATTCTTTTCCTTGATCCAAAGTCAGGCGACCGCGAAGCAATAATAAATGCAAACGCCGATGTGCATGATATTACTATCCGGGATCTTGTTATTGAGGCAGGCAACAAAACAGCCCCCGGAACGGACCCCAATGCCAGCCGCGCTTTTAAAGGAGGTTACAACCGTGGCGGCATTTTGTTTCGCGCAGAAAAAGAAGGACAAATGCAACACATTCATTTTATCAATTTAACTGTGAAGGATGCTACCTACAGCGCCGTTTCTATAAGCGGTGCAACCGGCGTAACCGTTACCAGCTGCAACTTTGATGAAAATGGGGCAAACGTTCCGCCCGGCCCTAAACTACTTCATAATCTTTTGCTGGCACACTGCAGCGGTGTGAAAATAAGTGGCAGCCGGCTAACAACATCACCTTCCGGGAGCGGTTTATCGCTTGATCATTGTACAGATGTATCCGTTACCAATTGTGAAATTGCGCGCAATGGCTATTACGGCGTGCTGATTGCAGAAAGTAATAATGTTACTGTAAAAGGAAACCTGATTGAGGCGAATGACCGCAGCGGAATAATGGCAGAATTTTTATTCAACGGAAATCAAAATATAACGATTATCAATAACCGTATTCAATACAACAATGGATACGGTGTTGAAACCTATGCTTCAAAAAACTGTAAGTTAGAAAATAATCAGTACGAAGGCAACGGCAATAATGTAATACAGCAAAAAATAAGTGCGGAGAAACAGGTATTGATTCCATGATTCAGCGGGGACTCTGAAAGTCATCTATGCGCCGTAAAAAGTATATAGCGCATGGTGAAATAAATAAAATACGTATGAAAAAGCTTTATTTATATTTCTTTACAGTCATTCTTTCGATCTGCTCAAATGCGCAGTTTATTCATCCTGGCATGCTGCACAATGCAAAAGATCTGGAATTTCTGAAAGGAAAAGTTACTGCCGGCGACGCTCCATGGGCATCTTTATGGACGGGACTGAAAGCTTCGCCAGCTGCAGATCTTAACTGGAAGCCACAACCGATAAAAGTTATTATTGTAGGTTTTTACAGCAAACCGGATATTGGTGCGACTGAATTTACAAAAGACGGAACAGCGGCATACACCATGGCATTGCAATATTATGTTTCAAAAGACAAAGCGTACGCGGACAAAGCCATTGAAATTTTAAATGCATGGTCCTACACCCTGGATTCAATAACTGATAAAAATAAAAAACTGCTGCTGGGTATGAATGGAATTAAATATCTGAATGCTGCAGAAATTTTACGCTATAGCTATAAAGGATGGAAGAAGGAAGATGAGCAAGCGTTTGAAAAAATGATATTACATGACTGGTATCCCTTATTACAGGATTTTATGCCCTCCTACAATGGCAATTGGGATGCCGCCATCATTCAGACGATGATGTGTATTGGCATCTTTTGTGATCGCAAAGATATTTTTGAACGTGCTTATAACCAGTGCCTGGCAGGTGCATCCAACGGCAATATCAACAACTATTTTAATGATTGGGGACAGTGCCAGGAAAGTGGCCGCGACCAGGGCCATACACAAATGGGCCTTGGTTTCTTAAGCACTGTTTGCGAAATTGCCTGGAAACAGGGTTATGATTTATATTCAGTTTATAAAAATAAGCTCGCTACCGGTTATGAGTACACGGCAAAATATTTATTGGGAGAAGAAGTGAAGTATGTTCAGTACATAACTTTTGAAAACAAGCCTGTTTTTGGAGATACGATTTCTTCTTCCGGAAGAGGAAAATTTTCGCCCATTTATGAACGGGCCTATCACCATTACCACGACAGAATGAAAATGGACATGCCGTATACACAACGTGCCCTTGAAAAAAGCCGGGATGAGGCGTACAATACAGGTTTCATGCCCTGGAGCAGTTTGATGAACAGGGAGTATCCGGTTAAATAATATTTCGTAGTAGTGCATGGGCGCGTGTTTCCAGTGCTAAGTCATTGCCCTATTGCCAGGGCTTAAATATCACTGCATAATGGTGAAATTTTAACTGCGCCAGGTAAAGATCAGAAGGAAATATATTTGCCGGATCAATTGTTTCGAACCAGTTTCCATCTGCATCTCCAAATATTGACGGACGTGCCGTCTTCACCGCAACCTGCACATTATTGCGCGAATGTTTGGCATTCGTATTAAACTGGTCACAATATTCCATGTTTTTTTCTCCACGGATATTCCAGTAAGTCTCATTAAAACTCAGGCCCCGCGGTGTTGAATTACCTCCTGAAACATAAATACGGGAGCCAATACCCGCATCAATATCAGTAAAAAGATTATTGGTTTGTTCATGATTGTGATGATCAATACAAATATCTTTTCCCTTTCCACTATGAAAAACATTGTATACGCTGAACGCACTTTCTACTGATAAATCATGCACATACTTTACTTTAAATTCAAAATATTGCAACAGGTTATGCCCGCCATAAACATTAACGGCATGGTGCCCTGAAATAGCTTGTGCGGCACGGTTCGGTCCAGATTGTATAATCCATTCTTCAGCCGTAATATGATGTGCACTTCTTTCAATCCAAATAGCGATATCGGCACCTGTAAAATTAATATTGCGTACCCAGCCATCGTGTGCTTTGTTAGCGAAACCTATTGCATTATAGGCGCGCTCATGAAAATTATGACCGGCATACAGACTGTCGGGAAAACGGACAGAAAGATTTTCAATGCCAATGTTTGATATATCTCCGTCAAATAAAAACAATGCGCCGCTCCAGGACCAACGGGTTTGATTTTTATTCACAACATTATAATCGGGATACAATTCTTCAATCCCTTTACTGAAATACAGAATGGTTTTATCTTTTCCTGCACCACGTACTGCAATATTGCTTTTATGAACACGAATGGTATCTGATAATAGGAATACCCCTGCGGGAATAATGAGCGCGGTATTATCTTTACACGCCAGGATGGCTTTTTTGAATGCTGCCGTATTATCGGTAACACCATCTCCTTTAGCGCCAAAGTCAGTTACATTTATCCCCTCTTTGAAATGTGGAATTTCTACCCGCCCACTTTTGTAACCAGCATCCGTAAAATCAGGGATTTTTTTCTTATCCCACAATTCTCCTTCTTTGCCCCATAATTTTGAATACGATTGTGCACCGGCAATAAAATATGTTGCAATAAAAACAACTGCTGTAAAAAACTTTTTAATCGGCAAATATGTCATTTTACTTTGTGGTGTTTTGTTGTTAAAATATATGGGCAGGAAAAGGCGGAATGCTTAGTGGACGGACACACAGTTCCTCCCGAATGCATGACAACGAATATGTTATTGGAGGTACACAGTTGGTATTGGGCGGACACATATGCCCGCCCCTACAGTGTTATGACAAAATTTATTTTTTCTTTTGTTTTTGGTGCAATTACTTTGAAGGTGATGCGGTAAATATTATCGCCCCAATTTCTGATTACGCCTTTATCCTCCATTGCTGTTAACGGCACTTTTTCAACAACTGCCTGCAATTGTTTTGCATTGTATTTTATTGTAAAATCTTTCGCTGCTGCATCTGCTGGTTTATAATGGATAACAAGATTGCCAGGCCTAAGGAGATCAGCCGGATAGCAGGTCATCAGATGTTCTGTTATGGTATCTGCCCGGCTGAGTGAGATAACATCATTTACTGCTACATCTTTGCCGCGGTTCAACCGAATCGTTCGCTGCAATGCAGTAAGGCCTGCTTTTTCCGGGTACGCTTTTGCAATATTAAGTGAAAATTCAGCGTACGTTTTATCCTGTTTGTATGTTACGTCAGATGCTTTATATTTTGCTCCCGGCGGTTGGGTTTCACCATTTATATCGGGCAGGTTATGGTAGTTGGAGCAATTGGACCAGATATCATAACGCTTACTGCTAAACGTTCTTGCAGTGTAGGTACCACTTCCTACGTCAATCAGCAAGGGTTGCCCGTTATAGTATACAATATAATTGCCAATATCATTATGATTATGGCTCTCATCATTATTTCCGCCTTTAGCGGCAATAAACCAACCATCGGTTGTTCCTTCTTTATCTCTCGCTACCATTACCTGCAACTCTGGCAACCATACATTGGCAGGAAGTACCAATCCTTTTGCAGCATTTTTAAATTCATCCTGCATGAAAAGCTCAAACAACGTTCTGTAATAATGGTTGCTGGCTTCTCCTGCCACGTCCTTGCGGTAATAAGCGCCAAACTTCATCATGTCAGCATCATTGATATCTTTTCCGAAACGATAAATCATACTGGCGGCCATCCCGGGTTTCGGACTGGCATCGGCAAAATTTACAAAATATACCGGGCTGATTTGCGCCCTGTAAATAAAACGCGCCATATTTTTTATCTTTTCATCATCACATACATATTTAAATGAATTGTTGGTTGCCAGGTTTAACATTGCAATATTATCATAGAGCGAAGCAGCTGCCGCTCCCCAGTAACCCGGGCCCTCATCGCAACCACCATCCTGCGGATACGGATTTACAAATTCATCCAGCACTTTTAGAATTTTTGCAATAGCATTCACACGTTTTGTGTCATCTTTTTCTAACAACAAAACTGCGTTCAGCCAATTGGAGCATATCCACGGGTTCCAGTTGTTTGGCCGGCGGCCATTGGCATTGCTTGCCATCCATCCGTGTGGTTTTGTCATCAGCGGAACAAAAATGCGGTTATTGACTTCGTAATAAATTCTTTTTCGCACTTGTGGTGAAACAGCATCTAATTTATCGCCCACAAAATAATCTACCCACGAAAGAAAAACAGACATTTCTGCCCCGAACAATTCAACAAATGGTTGAGATACATCCATCAATCCTGACAATTCTTTTGTTTTTGGCAAATGCGCCGCCGCACCCCACCATGATTCTTCACAGATGGACCATACCCCGTTAATGATTGGGTCAATAAACCTTCCTTTATTTTCATAAATTTCTGCCAGTACAAGCGTACCCAATACTTCGCGCTTTTTTGTGTTGATGGCTTCATATGATGCACGTTCACCGGTTCGTTCTATCAGCAATGATGTTGTAGCAGGTATGGAAGGCCATTCATAACTAATAAACGTTAGCCCCTTGTCGTAAAAAGATTTCATCATAGACTGATCTGCTTTTGACCAGCCGGCACGATCGGTAATTTTTGGAAACGGCACCCATGCAGCCTGTGGAATCAATATGCTTTTGAGCTGGCTGATCGAATATTTTCCACTTAACACATTTTGGTTTTGCGCCTGCAACCGGATGAAGCCGGCAATTAAAAACAACAGTGTGATTAATTTTTTCATTCTAGCTTTTTATACTAATTATTTGGAAAAAGGATTTGTTATGTTTTCTGTTACAGGCAGCGGTTTTGCAAAATCATTTTTCATATTATACGGAAGCTGCCATACCATTCCTTTTTTATTACAGAAATATAAATGAGAGGGTGATAATGAATCAGCATTACCATCGGCCCAAAACGAATAAAAATCTGGTTGGGC
>JBDUAY010000008.1:0-29720 GCA_040004415.1 Bacteroidota bacterium
CATGATGACGGGTATACCTGTTAAACGCATGGTGCAGGCCGAAACTGATAAGCTGAAGAAGATGAACGAGGATATGAAGGGAATGGTTGTAGGGCAGGATGAAGCCATCTTAAAAGTGGTGAAAGCGATTCAGCGTAACAGGGTAGGGTTGAAAGATCCCAAGAAACCAATTGGTACATTTATTTTTCTTGGTCCGACTGGTGTTGGTAAAACAGAATTGGCAAGAGCGTTGTCAAGATATATGTTCGACAGTGAAGATTCTTTGATACGCATTGATATGAGTGAGTACATGGAAAAATTTACGGTGAGCCGTTTAATTGGTGCACCTCCGGGTTATGTAGGTTATGAAGAAGGCGGTCAGTTAACAGAAAAAGTAAGACGCAAGCCGTATAGCGTTATTTTGCTGGATGAAATTGAAAAAGCGCATCCGGATATTTATAACATTTTGTTACAGGTACTGGATGATGGTCAGTTAACAGATGGTTTAGGGAGGAAGATCGACTTCAAGAATACACTTATCATCATGACATCTAACATTGGAGTTCGCCAGTTGAAGGATTTTGGTGAGGGTGTTGGTTTTGCCACCGCATCACGCGTACAGAATGCTGAAGAGAATAATAAAGCGGTCATTGAAAAAGCGTTGAAACGTACGTTCTCACCGGAATTTCTAAACAGGATAGACGATGTGGTAGTGTTTAATTCACTTGATAAATCACATATCTTCAATATCATTGATATTTTAATGAAGGGTGTGTTGAAACGTTTGGCAATACTTGGTTTCAGTCTTGAGTTAACTGAAGATGCAAAAACTTTCATTGCTGATAAGGGATATGACTCACAGTTCGGTGCAAGACCATTGCACAGGGCTATTCAAAAATACCTGGAAGATCCATTAGCGGAAGAGATTTTGAATATGAGCATTAAGAATGGAGATATTTTAGTGGCAGGTTTGGATAAGGAAAATTCGAAAATAAAATTCACGCTCAAGGAAAAAGAAATCGAAAAGTCAGAAGCCTGATAATTCAACAGTTTTTATAATGCGAATGCCCCGTTATTGCAACGGGGCATTTTTTTTGCTGCGCGCTGCGCTTAGAAGAATAGAACGCAGATTAGAAAGATTGTAATGATGAGCAGGGTCGCTGTATCCTATACGATTGGCAAGCAGTTTCGCTGCGCTCTCTTCGCGCGTGAAACACGCGAAAAACAGTAGGGCATTGTTTTGCCGCTTAGTTGGTGTTTTCACTAACAAAATGCATTTTTGCTGAAAGATTTCAGCTTCATGTCTTCAGCAAAAAAAATTATTATTACAATAGACGGGTGGTCGTCGTGCGGTAAGAGTACATTGGCAAAACAACTCTCAAGGGAACTGGGGTATACATATATAGACAGCGGAGCGATGTACCGGGCAATTACATTATATTTTTTGCGTAATCATATAGACTGGACAAAGCACAAGTTAGTAACTGAAGCGCTGGAAAATATTACACTTGAGTTTAAAGGCAATCATAAAAACGGTCAAACAGAAATGTACCTGAACGATGAGAACGTTGAATATGTAATCAGGGATCTTGTTGTGGCGGAAAAGGTAAGTGATGTGGCGGCCATTAAGGAAGTAAGAACTTTTGCGGTGGCGCAACAGCAGCAGATGGGTAATAAAAAAGCCATCGTAATGGATGGCAGGGATATTGGAACTGTCGTTTTTCCGGAGGCGGAGTTAAAGATTTTTATGACGGCTGATATCGCCATACGGGTGGAGCGAAGATTCCAGGAATTGTACGAGAAAAATCCAAACGTAACACTCGAAGAAGTAAAAGACAATCTTGAAATGCGCGATTACATAGATTCTCACCGCGAGGTAAGTCCACTGCGCAAAGCCGATGACGCCATTGAGCTGGACAATTCTCATATAGGCATTAAAGAGCAATTGGAAATTGTTAAGAAATGGGTAAAGGAAAGACTGAAATAAAGGTCCTGGAATTATAAAATCTATAACATTTTACCGAATAGGTTAAAAAATGGCCACTCATCATGAACAGCCATTTTTTGTTGTCTGCGATAAAATTTATCTTAAAAAAAGCATTTCTCTGTACTTGGGAAGCAGCCATGTTTCATCATCTACCAATATTTCCAGCTTATCTACATGGTAACGGAGATCGTCAAAAAATGGCGTTTTAACCTGACTTTCGTATGCAATGGCTTTTGTCCTGGTATTATCAATTGCATTTACAATCTTACGGGCTTCAATCATTTTTTCTACCAGTTCACTAACCCTGCTGATGTGTTCCGCAATTTTTACCAGTATTTGTTTTTGATTGGCATAACTGCTTTCGGGCAGTCCAACTTCTTTAAGACCTCTTATATTTTCTATTAGTACATTTTGATATTTAATAGCTGCGGGTAAAATATGGCTGGTACATAATTCGCCCATAATGCGGGCTTCAATCTGGACTTTCTTTATATAATTTTCCAATTCAATTTCATGACGTGCTTCTACTTCTACCTGGCTCAGCACGTTATTGTTTTCAAACAATTGTATTGATTTTTCAGTAACCAGTGCATCCAGTGCAAGCGGTGCAGTTCTTACATTGGGCAATCCTCTTCTGTGTGCCTCTTTCTGCCATTCTTCGCTGTAGCCATCACCTTCAAATAGTATCTTTTCGCTTTTCACAATATACTCCCGTATCACATGCATAATCGCAATTTCTTTCTTCTCACCTTTTTCTATCAGGGTATCAACATCTTCTTTAAAAGTTTTGAGTGTTTCCGCCATAATGCAGTTAAGTACTGTCATAGAGGTAGCGCAATTAGCAGATGAACCTACTGCGCGGAACTCGAATTTGTTACCTGTAAATGCAAAGGGAGATGTACGGTTTCTATCTGTATTATCCAGTAATAATTCAGGGATGCTCCTATGCAAATCCAGTTTAAGGATAGCTTCATCCTGTTCATCAAATTTATCGCCCACGCGTTCTTTAACATCCTGCAATACTTTGCTGAGGTACTGTCCAATAAAAACAGACATGATAGCAGGAGGTGCCTCATTTGCGCCAAGGCGGTGGTCATTGCCGGCAGAAGCAATGGAAGCCCTTAAAACATCTGCATAATCGTGAACCGCTTTTATCGTGTTTACAAAAAATGTAAGGAACATGAAGTTCGTCTTCGGTGTTTTACCAGGCGCGAGCAGGTTAACACCCGTATCAGTAGCCATGCTCCAGTTATTGTGTTTACCACTTCCGTTAATACCGGCAAATGGTTTTTCATGGAATAGCACACGCAGTTTGTGACGGCGGGCAACACGGTCCATAATATCCATTAGCAAAATATTATGATCTACAGCAACACTTACTTCTTCAAAAATAGGCGCACACTCAAACTGCGCTGGCGCTACCTCGTTATGACGTGTTCTTAATGGTATACCCAGCTTGTAAGACTCTTCTTCAAAATCCCGCATAAACGCATATATACGTTCGGGGATGGAACCAAAATAATGATCTTCTAATTGCTGGCCTTTTGCAGACGCATGACCGAATACAGTTCTGCCGCTTACTACAAGGTCGGGACGTGCATTGACAAATGACTCGTCTATCACAAAATATTCCTGTTCCCAACCAAGCGTAGCGCTTACCTTAGTTACATTCTTGTCAAAATAATTGGCCACCTCAACGGCTGCCTTATTCAAAGCTTCCAGCGATTTTAATAATGGTGCTTTATTATCCAGGCTTTCTCCCGTGTACGAAACAAAAATGGTAGGAATGCACAATGTTTTGCCATTGCCAATTTCAACAATGAATGCCGGTGATGAAGGATCCCATGCCGTGTAGCCGCGTGCTTCAAAAGTAGCGCGTATGCCACCACTTGGAAATGAGGATGCGTCTGGTTCCTGCTGAATTAACGCAGCACTGTCAAATTCTTCAATTGGGGTGCCATCTGCTTTTATCGTAAAAAAAGAATCATGTTTCTCTGCAGTAGCACCCGTTAATGGCTGAAACCAGTGCGTAAAATGGGTGACGCCCCGGCCTTCTGCCCATTGCCTTACACCGGATGCAATCTGGTTAGCAACGGCACGGTCAATTTTTTTACCACCCTTGCTGGAGTTAACCAGGCTTTTATATGCTTCATCACTCAGGTACTCACGCGCAGTCTTAAGCGTAAAAACATTCTGGCCAAAAATAGCGGTTACTTTAGCAGAAGCTTTAACGTTGGTTGTTTGTGTATTGTAGGTGATATTATTGAGCGCCTTGAATCTTAGTGACATGATAAATTCTTTTAGAGTAAAATAAGATGTTCAAAATAAGAACATTTGCAGATATTCCTTTTTTTCTTTTTATAACAGGCTGTCATCGCTACGCTGCAAAATAATGCATCTCTCATCCCCCTGCTAATTCATAAGTTATAAAAAATCCTCCGGCTTTCCGGAGGATTAATAGAGAAACTATGTGTTAGAAAAAAAGTAGTAAGTATTATACTTTGGCAGTCTTAACAGTAGTGATAATACGTGCAGCAACTTTATAAGGATCTGCAGCTGAGTTAGGACGACGATCTTCCAGGTAACCCTTCCAGCCTTTTGCCGGAACAACAACAGGGATACGGATAGATGCACCACGGTCAGAGACACCATAGCTAAAGTCCATGATGCTGGCTGTTTCATGTTTGCCGGTCAGCCGAAGATGATTGTCAGCCCCATATACGTCAATATGTTCTTTAACTAACGGGCGGAAAGATTCGCACACGGCATCAAATATTGCTTTGCTGCCTGCATTTCTCAATGTAGAATTAGAGAAATTGGCATGCATGCCAGAACCATTCCAATCCAAATCACCCAATGGTTTGCAATGCCAGTTAATTGAAACACCATATTTTTCACCAATTCTTTCCAGTAAATAGCGGGCTACCCAAATTTGGTCGCCTGCTTCTTTAGCTCCTTTGGAAAAAATCTGGAACTCCCATTGTCCGGCAGCAACTTCAGCGTTGATACCTTCAACATTAAGACCCGCTTCAATACAAACATCCAGGTGTTCTTCAATAATATTTCTTCCAAATGCGTTTTGTGCACCTACTGAACAATAATAGGGGCCCTGTGGTCCGGGAAAGCCTGCAGCAGGGAATCCAAGTGGCTTATTTGTTTTGGTATCCCATAGAAAATATTCCTGCTCAAAACCAAACCAAAAATCATTATCATCATCAGCAATGGTAGCCCGTCCGTTACTTACGTGGGCTGTACCATCTGAATTCAATACTTCACACATTACCAGGAAAGCGTCTTTACGCTGGGGATCTGGTACTAAAAATACAGGTTTCAGCAAACAATCTGACGAGCCGCCGGGGGCCTGTTCTGTAGAAGAGCCGTCAAAACTCCACATGGGGCAATCAGCGAGTTTACCAGTAAAGTCCTTTTCAATTTTTGTTTTACTACGTAAGCTCTGGGTAGGTTTGTAACCATCAAGCCAAATGTACTCAAGTTTGGATGCTGACATAATTTTAGCAGTTTTGAAATATTAAAAATTTAATTAATATGTGGCTTTTCTGTAAAAGGATAGACTAATTGCCACGAATGTAACAATCAAATTAATAAATCAGTAAAATTTCTTCAAATATTTGTCCAAAGAGCATTAAAAATGAAAATTCATTAAATTGTCATATACCATTGACACGTTATAAAAAATTAAACTATGATAAATTGTTTCTTCATAACTCATTGTTTAAGAACCAAGAATCTTTTTTACGTGGCTGTCATATTTGTTTACCGTCACACCGAAGTATTACTTCTTACCGGGTTTATTTAAAAATTTTCTAACAATAGCAGCCACCTGAACTTCGCTTTTGAAGCGCAATATTTTTTCTTGAATTATGGCTTCAGTTCCCTGCGAAGATATTTAATAAACAACGGTAGCTGCCTTACATTTGCTGGCTTGCAATATTAGGAGGCCAAATTTTTTTTATGGATTATTCAGATATTATCAGGGAAGCATGGGGGCAATATGATGCCACAAAAATTATACATAAGATAGAAGATATCAGTCCGATGGTTTCCACCAATTATGTTTTCAGGGTCACGTTTGAAGACGAAGATATTATAATAGCCAAACTGTCTTATTTTGGAAAGTATGAATACTTCAAAGAGGATCACCGGATTATTCATACGCTTTCCAATAATCTTTTATATCCGTACGAAAATTTTCTTGCCAAATCGCTACTGAGAAATAACCGCGTTTATATGTACCGTTATAAGCATGGTAAAACAGATGTTTGGGTTGTATTTTATAACCCGGTAAGAGTTTTACAACGCATGCCACGCAGGCTGGATGATAATCACATCCGTAAATTTGGTCAGCAAACCGGCAAATTTCATAAGGCATGTTCAAGACTGAGAAATGTATTGCCGAAATCAATCAAGACACTGCGGACAGATATTAATGCGTTGCTTGAAATGCTGGAAAAAGACAGGAAGAGATTTACGGCGGACCAGGCAGATTACCTCCGGCACCATTGTGATTTGTTTATTAAGAACAGGCTTAAATGCAATGTAAGTTCATTTGAAATTATACCTGTTTTTATCGATTGGAACATCGGCAATTTTTCCATCACTAATAAAATGGAATTATATTCACGCTGGGATTATGACTGGTTCAGGATGAGTTACCGCATGCTTGATTTTTATTTTTTTAGCCGGGTAGTATCCGATGCAGGAGATAAAACAGCATTCAGTTATCTTATCAATACCATGATGGAAGATCGCTTTATCCTTTTTTTGCAGGAGTACCATAAAGTGAATCCGCTTACCGCAAATGAATTACGTTTTTTGAAAGAAGCCTATCGTTTTTTTATTTTAAATTACGTAGTTAAAAACGGGACTTATTTTTTCAGTCACCAGTACGCAAAAAAAATGCAGGCAGAAGCATTTGATATTTACCTGCCATCTGTAGACAGAGACTTTGATGCGGAGAAATTAATACAGGCATTGAAAATAAAAGAAGCATAGGCAACCGTTCATTAAAGAAAAAATAAATGATCCAACCGGAAGATTTTAAGACCATTCTTGATAAGTATAAAATTATTTTTTTTGATGCATTTGGTGTGCTCAAAAATTATCACGGACTGGTGCCGGGCATAGAAAAAACGTTTGCATATATTGAGCAGCAGAAAAAAGAATATTATATAGTTACCAACGATGCTTCCCGCAGTCCGCAGCAACTGGCGGAATCTTATCACAAACTGGGATTGCATGCCATTACACAGGATCGTATTATTTCGTCCGGCATGCTCGCCAAAGAGTACCTGGATCTTAAAGTAAATGATGGTATCGTGGCTTATCTCGGCACAAATAATTCTGCGCATTATATAGACAGTTCAGGTTTGCATACATTGCCGGTGAGTGCTATCAACTATACCAATATTGACCAGGTAAATGCCGTTGTTTTATTGGATGATGAAGGCTTTAACTGGTTTGATGATTTAAATAAAACAATTAACATTCTGCGTAAGCGCACCATACCCGCCATTGTTGCCAATACTGATAATACATATCCGCTTTCCGGCAATAATGAAGTGGCCATTGCCATCGGCGGAATTGCATCGATGATAGAATCAATTGTTGGCAAACGTTTTATTCGTTTTGGCAAGCCGGATTCGCAGCTTTTTATGTTTGCGTATGATCTTATCCGCTGGAGACTCGATATAACCAAAAAAGATATTTTGATGGTAGGAGATACCCTGCATACTGATATTATTGGGGGTAATAAATTTGGGCTCGACACGGTGCTGGTACTGAGCGGTAACACACAACCGGATGATGCAGAAATGCGCATACGTTCCACCGGTATAGTGCCTACCTATATTTCCAATAATGCTGTCGTAGAATGATTGTTGATATTCTTATTGTATATTTTTTATTTCGCTCACCATTACGTTCCTGCGAAACCAATCGTTGATTACCTGCGCCCGTCTTACAGGATAATCACAAATTATATTAACGAACGGAGCCAGCAAAAAGGGCAGGTAAATGGTGCGATATCTTATAATTGCACCGGCAAACGGCACCATATAGCCAATCATAATCATACCGGGCAAAGCGAACAAAAGGCACGTGATATCAAAATTGCTGAGACGTATTGTTTTTTTTCTGATCATCAACCAGCATGCAAATAATATAATTAGCCACATGAACATTAGTTCGGCCGAAAAAGCTGTGTAAATTAATTTACCGCCGGCACCCGGAAAAGGTTGAAAGAATCCATTTATCAAAGCAACAGGGAAAACAGTTAAAAAACTGGCAACTGATGGCGCAAGTGCAGGTAAAAATATCCTTGAGCCGCCTTCCAGCAAGATAAAGTCTTTTTGCCGTTCACAGATACGCGCTAAAATTCCACCTTGTATTGATGCATTGATCACAATTGCCGTGATTATGACAGTTGTTATAATAGCGCCTGCCACCAGGCCTCTGCTTAAAGATTTCTTTTCTGTAAGCAAGAAGAATGCGACTGCGGGCAACAATGTTATGAAAGCATTTGCTCTCGACATAAGCATCAGCAGAACACATATCAATAATAAAATCAACTTTCGGACGGTTGCCCTGCCCGGCTGTAAAAGGAAATAAAAAAAATAACTGATAGCCATGTAGAAAATGCCATCCTTGTATAATTCAGACGTCCAGAATAAAACAGATGGCAATAACAGCGCGCAGAGTGCAGGCAGCGGCTTTTTGAAAACTTTATAGAAAACTTTAAACAATGCCATCGAACCTGCAAAAACGGGAAAGGAAAAAAGCAACGTGTTTGTATAAAAATTATTAAAGGAAATTAAACTTAGAAATACATTTATATATTGCAGAAACTGATACTGCGCATATAGTAATGGCTGGCTGGTATCCGAAAAGTTAAATCCTCCGTTAGCAGAAAACATGCCCGATAAAAACTGTACCGGGTGGGTTAATAATTGTTGTTTCATGCTGTTACTATCTTCGAAGAAAACCCATATATCACCATGGTTAGGAAAGAAGCGGAACGCTATCCAGGTGTGCATGCAACCAACTGCTGCATGCAGCGTAAACAATAGCAGGAGGTACGCCGGTTTAAAGCAATCTTTGAAAAAATGTATGCGAACTGCCGCGAGGCATAGCAGAAAAAAATAGAATATGAAAATAGCGATATGCATCTTTATAATAAATCTATGGGCTGCCAGATTTTTAAATGCCAGGTTTAACCTGCAAGATTGTTCAGTTTATCAATATAAATATTTGTAACTATTTCTGCTGTAAAATGCTGCAGTACTATTTGTCTGCCTTTAAGGCCCATTGTCTTTTTTTCAGCTGCGGGCAAGTGATAATATTTTTCCATTTTTTCTGCCAGGGATGCTGCATCTTTTTGATTGCACAAAAAGCCATTTATATTGTCTTGTACGATCTCCCTGCATCCCGCAACGTCTGTGGCAATGAGCGCCTTGCACATGCTTGCACCTTCCAGTAAACTCAACGGCATGCCTTCGCGGTAAGAAGGCAGCACAATACAATCAGCGTTTTCAATAAATGGTGCTACGTTGTCAGTTTCACCAAGATAAGTAATACACCCTGCTGTTTGCCATCGCATCACTTGGTCTTTTGAAATGGCTACAGTACTTTCATCATCAGAAAAACCAAGTACAAAACATTTTACAGGAATGCCTTTTGCAAGCAGCATTTTTGCAGCGTCTGCAAATTCATATATTCCTTTGTGTTGTATCAGCCTGCCGATAAGTAAAAATGATACCGGTTCTTTTGTGTATTGATAGGGTGCCGGATAGAATGTATTTGTATCGACGCCTTCGCCCGGTAACAAAAATGTTTTTGCCGCATTTACGAGCTTACAGGTAATAAAGAACTGCTGATCATCCTGGTTAAGAAACCACACTTCTTTTGTCTTTTTCAGTGCGTAACGATACAATTTTACTACAAAGGATTTAAAAATGCTTTTTTCCGTAAACATGTATCCAAGGCCGGTTATAACGCTTACAGCAGGGCAATTAATACGTGCTGCCGCCAGTGATCCATAAACATTTGCTTTGATGGTATAATGAAAAATAAGATGGGGCTGCAGGGTTTTATAATGCTTAAGTAATTCCTTGTACAACTGAAAGTCATCCAGCAACGAAATGCTCTTACTTTTTAATTTTTTTAACTCTATATAAGAAATACCTGTTGCGTGTTCAAAAAAAACGGTGTATTTATCGCGCGGGGCCAATACATATACATCAAAATTTTTTTCTGCGAGCGCTTGTAAAAGCTGCAACCTGAATTTATAAATACTCCAGCTTGTATTGGCAACAAAAGCGATGCGCAGTTTTGAGGGCATAATATAATTCCCGGAAAATAATATAAAATCAGCAAACGTACATAATTATGCGGTATTACTGTTGATAACTGTATTTATGGGTGATAAAATAATACATACAATTAACCCGGTGTTTGTACTTTTGCGTTTTTAATAATAATCATGGAAATAACCGCCTCAACAGCCGCGCAACTACGTCTTACAGCAGACGAATTTGAATCGATTAAAAAGAAACTGGGAAGAACGCCCAATTTTACTGAGTTGTGTTGCTTCTCTGCCATGTGGAGCGAGCATTGCAGCTATAAAAACTCCATTAAATGGTTAAAGACATTACCGCGCGATGGAAAAAAAATGCTGGTAAAAGCAGGCGAGGAAAACGCAGGTTTGATGGATATTGGAGATGGTTATGGCGTAGTATTTAAAATAGAATCGCATAATCATCCGTCTGCTATAGAACCGTTCCAGGGCGCTGCTACCGGCGTGGGCGGTATTCACAGGGATATTTTTACGATGGGTGCGAGACCTGTTGCCGCATTGAATTCGTTGCGGTTTGGCAATCTTGCAGAAGTAAAAACACAGCACCTGCTCAATGGCATTGTGCATGGCATCGGCCATTATGGAAACTGTTTCGGCGTGCCTACCGTTGGTGGTGAAATCTATTTTGAAAATTGTTATCATACCAATCCTCTTGTAAACGCCATGAGTGTGGGTATTTTGAAAAACGGTGAAACCATTTCTGCTACAGCAAAAGGAATTGGCAATCCTGTTTTTTTTGTTGGAAGTGCGACCGGTAAAGATGGTATTGGTGGTGCTTCATTCGCATCCGCAGAAATTACTGCAGAAAGCACAGAAGAACTACCCGCTGTACAGGTGGGTGACCCTTTCCAGGAAAAAAAGTTACTGGAAGCATGTCTTGAAGTAATAAAAACCGGGGCAGTGGTAGGTATGCAGGATATGGGCGCTGCCGGTATTATTTGTTCCACATCTGAAATGAGTGCAAAAGGTGAATCCGGTATGCGCATAGATTTAGATAAAGTACCCACGCGGCAAAAAAATATGAAAGCCTGGGAATTATTATTAAGCGAAAGCCAGGAAAGGATGCTGATGGTAGTGGAAAAAGGAAAAGAAGCAGCTGTTACAGACGTATTCGAAAAATGGGATTTGCCCTGTTCTGAAATTGGTGAAGTAACGGGCGATGGCCTTTTACATTTTTATATGGATGGAACATTGGAAGCGCTGCTGCCTGCGTATGAACTGGTGCTGGGTGGTGGTGCACCCCAGTATGATCGTGAGATTAAAGAACCGGCTTATTTTCAAAAAGTAAGAGCATTTAATCCTGACAGTATCGACGTGCCGGACGATTTAAAAGCAGTTGCTGAACAAATGGTTGCAATACCTAATATTGCTTCCAAAAAATTTGTGTACGTACAGTATGATAGTATGGTGGGCGCTGGTAATGCATCTACCAATGCCCCGAGCGATGCAGCAATCGTAGTAGCCAAACCAACTAATAAAGGACTTGCCTTAACTACAGATTGCAATAGCCGTTATGTGTTTGCAGATCCGTTTAAAGGTGGAATGATTGCCGTTGCAGAAGCAGCAAGGAATATTGTTTGCAGCGGTGGTCAGCCGTTGGGTATTACCAACTGTTTGAATTTTGGTAACCCATACGATCCTGAAGTATATTACCAGTTTGTACACGCATTAAAAGGAATGGGCGAAGCCTGTATAAAATTTAACACACCCGTAACCGGTGGCAATGTTAGTTTCTATAATCAGGGACCGGATGGCGCCGTGTATCCTACACCTACCATTGGCATGGTTGGCTTGCTGGATAATGTAAATGATAAAATGACACTCGATTTTAAAGAAGAAGGTGACATTATATTTTTAATCGGAGCCGGCAGCAACGATTTCAATTCATCTGAATACCTGCATAAAATTCATGGTATTGAATACAGCCCGGCACCTGAATTTGATTTAGATAAAGAGTTTTTACTACAGCAGAAAGTTGCTGAGCTTATCAAAAATAATATAGTAAAATCGGCACATGATGTAAGTGAGGGGGGATTGTTTATCACGCTTATTGAATCATGTTTTAACCGCAATACCGGTATGGATGTAGTGGCTGCAGACTTCAATATCCGCAAAGATGCGTATTGGTTTGGTGAAAGTCAGAGCAGGGTAGTGGTAACCGTTAGTGAGGCAGATGTGCCTGCATTCAAAAAAATAATTGCTGATCATGTTTATGAAGAACTGGGGTTTGTAACCAGTCATTCTGTTGAAGTAGACGGAATGGATTGGGGAAATATTGCCGATTGGAAAAATATGTACGATAATGCAATAGGAGATATACTGGCAGCAGCCAGCGCAGATGATGCTGTTGGGGTGATGTAGGATCGTCTTCGCGTAATTTATTGCATATAATAATATAGTGCCATGCAGAAAAATGCGACAATAGTAGTTACCGGTGCGGCCGGGTTTATCGGCAGTTGCCTCGCAGGCTTTTTAAATGCCAACGGATTTAATAACCTTATTATAGCAGATGACTTTTCAAGGCTTGATAAAACACCGAATCTTGAAGGGAAAAACTTTATTGCAAAAATAGAACGGGAAACTTTTTTTGATTGGCTGAAGGAAAATAAACCAACTATAGATTTTGTTTTTCATATTGGAGCAAGAACTGATACGACCGAATTTGATTATTCCATTCATCAGCATTTGAACGTAGCGTATTCTCAAAAAATATGGAATTATTGCACTACAAATAATATTCC
Organism: Bacteroidota bacterium; assembly: GCA_040004415.1. Lineage (GTDB taxonomy): Bacteria > Bacteroidota > Bacteroidia > Chitinophagales > Chitinophagaceae > JACMLD01. The sequence goes on from JBDUAY010000008.1 coordinate 13,079, forward strand.
GCTTGTTTATGCATCTTCAGCCGCAACATATGGTGCCGGTGAATTTGGATACGCCGATGATCACAACCTGCCTTTTAAATTGCAGCCCTTAAATCCATACGGTATTTCTAAAAATGAATTCGATAAATGGGCGATACAACAAACAAGCGCGCCTCCATATTGGGCAGGATTAAAATTCTTCAATGTATATGGCCCAAATGAATATCACAAAGGCCGCATGGCGAGTGTTATATGGCATTCATTCAACCAAATAAAAAAAGATGGTAAAGTGAAATTGTTTAAATCGCACCGGCCAGATTTTAAAGACGGACAGCAGCTGCGTGATTTTGTTTATGTAAAAGATGTATTGAATGTTTGCTACTGGTTAATGGAGAATAAACCAGCCTCCGGCATATATAATCTTGGTACCGGCAAGGCCCGGGCGTTTGAAGATTTGGTAAAAGCAACTTTTGCCGGCCTTGATACACCAGCACACATTGAGTTTATAGATATGCCGGAAGATATTCGTGATAAATACCAATATTTCACGCAAGCAGATATGCATAAACTGCAAAATGCAGGCTACAGTCAGCCATTCTTTTCATTGGAAGCGGGGGTTGATGATTATGTAAGAAACTATCTTGCCAAAGAAGCGTTTTATTAGTGCTTCTGTTTCCAGCTTACCGCAATAAATCTCCGTTGCAGGGCAATAGATATGCGGGGCATTAATTGTATTTTTACCGGCTTCAAAACAATTATATGAATAAAAAGATTGCCATTATTGGTGGCGGTAACCTGGGTACGGCTATAGCAGAAGGGTTGATACAAAGTGGATTTATACAACCCAGGCATATTATCGTTACAAAAAGAAATGTTTCTACCCTGGTCCATCTTGAAAGGAAGGGTGTGCTTGTAAGTGATAATAATGAAGAAGCTTTACAGTTTGCTGATTTGGTAATACTGGCCGTAAAACCTTTCCAGGCCAGTGATATTCTTACTAAACTCAGGGGAACACTTGACGCAAAAAGGCACGTCATAGTTTCGGTAATAACAGGCGTAAGTATAGATGATATTCTTAAAATAACCGTTGAAAAGATTCCGGTTGTGAGGGCGATGCCCAATACCGCCATTGCCATCCAGGAAAGCATGACCTGCATCAGTTACCTTGACGTTGGCAAAGATGATCTTGAGTATATTATGGAATTGTTTAATCAGTTAGGCAAAGTGGCAGCCATTGAAGAAAAATTAATGAATGCTGCCACCGTGCTGGGTGCCTGCGGTACGGCGTATGCCATGCGGTATATCAGGGCAAATATACAGGGGGGTATCGAAATAGGGTTTGATGCGGCCACTGCTAATTTAATAGCGGCACAAACCGTTAAAGGTGCTGCCGATCTGCTCTTAAAAAAAGGCACGCATCCTGAGCAGGAAATAGATAAAGTAACTACACCAAAAGGATGCACAATCGCCGGGTTAAATGAAATGGAACACCAGGGTTTTAGCTCCTCACTAATTAAAGGAATAATGACCAGCTACAGCAAAATTGCAAAAGATTAGCCTTTTTTTGGACTTTGCACCAACCGTTTAAAAAAAACATTCGTAATAAGCGAGGGGCTGATTGTAAAATATTGAAATACATACTAATATAATGGTCAGCGGTACATACAAACACCAGGTAGAGGAAAGTTTTTTTCGCCGGAAAGGGCAAATTTTATTTGAAACGTCGAAATAAAATCCTTTATTTTGCGTTTTCTAACGCTTGCAAATCTCTGCCTCCTTTTAAGGAATTAAAACCAATTATCTTTGTATGAAAAGGAACGTTAGTTTGATTGTATTAACCTTTGAAATTGCTGCGATTATTATTTTACACGCTGTTAAAATGAATCAATCCCAGCCGCAAGCGCAAGGTCCAAATACAAATATCGCGACAATAAAAAATGCAGCACCGGTGGTCAGACACTACCCGTTGCTGAGTATAAAATAATTACACACACACCAAAAGAACAATAGGCATTCAGATTTATCTGGTGCCTATTGTTCTTTTGGGCCATGAAGTATTCCAGCCGCCATTTTTATAAGTTTTCCACAGCTTATACATGGTTTGATTCCAATTCATAATCATTGTATCTTTACATGACCTCGCAGAGCTTTTCTCATAAAGTTCTATTAAGGTCACAATTTGGTCGGTGCAGTCTTATACACGTTAGTTCATTAGAGTTTTTGCAAGAAAGCATCTGGAATTTGCCAGGTCGGTTTATTTTGTATATCCTGTGCCAATTTTATCGCAATTAATTTATTGATATATAACTAACCATTTTATGGCTAAATTTATTTTTGTTACCGGTGGTGTAACATCTTCATTGGGTAAAGGTATTATAGCAGCATCTCTGGCAAAACTGTTACAGGCAAGGGGTCTGCGTGTTACTATCCAAAAGTTTGATCCATATATTAACGTGGATCCGGGAACACTAAACCCATATGAACATGGTGAATGTTATGTAACGGATGACGGTGCAGAAACAGATTTGGATCTTGGTCATTATGAGCGCTTTTTGAATATTCCTACTTCCCAGGCTAATAATGTCACAACCGGAAAAATTTATCAAACGGTAATAAATAAGGAGCGTGAAGGTGCTTATCTCGGCAGAACCGTGCAGGTTGTTCCGCATATTACCGATGAGATCAAAAGAAGAATGCTTTTGCTGGGTCAGGATAATAAATTTGATGTAGTAATAACAGAAATAGGCGGTACTGTGGGTGACATTGAAAGCCTTCCTTTTATTGAGGCGGTACGTCAATTGCAATGGGAACTGCCAGACGAAGACACCGTTGTTGTTCATCTTACATTGATACCTTATTTAAAAGCCGCCAAAGAATTAAAAACGAAGCCCACACAGCACAGCGTTAGAATGCTTAGCCAGGAAGGCGTACATCCGGATATAATTGCCTGCAGAACTGAAGAGTCATTGTCGCCAGAAATACGCAGAAAAATTGCCCTGTTCTGTAATGTTAAACCGGAAGCAGTTATTGAAGCAGCCGATGCGTCTACCATTTATGAAGTGCCATTGGCCATGATGCGCGAAAAACTGGATTTGATTTGTTTACGCAAAATGAACATTACCGGTTATAAAGAGCCTGAACTTGGTAAGTGGAAAGAATTTCTCGACAAATTAAAATACCCGAAAAGCAAGGTGACGATTGGTTTAATTGGAAAATATATTGAACTGCAGGACGCTTACAAATCGATATTAGAGGCATTTGTGCACGCTGGTGCAATAAATGAGTGCAAAGTGCAGGTAGTGAACGTTCACAGTGAATTTATTACTGATGATAATGTTGCTGAAAAATTGGGCAACCTGGATGGCTTGCTGGTAGCCCCCGGTTTTGGTTTGCGCGGTATAGAAGGAAAGATAATTGCGGTAAAATATGCGCGTGAAAACGGATTGCCATTTTTTGGTATTTGTTTAGGTATGCAAATGGCAGTTATTGAATTTGCCCGCAACGTGTTGGGCATAAAAGATGCACATTCTACGGAAATGAACCCGGATACGTCCAATCCTGTGATAGACCTGATGGACGCACAGAAAAAAATTACTGCAAAAGGTGGTACGATGCGTCTGGGATCTTATTCATGCGCTGTGGCAGAAAGCACTTTAGCCAGCCGCATTTATGAATCGGTAAGTATCAATGAACGCCACCGCCATCGCTGGGAATTTAATAATGCATATCTTAATCAGTTTGAAGCAGAAGGAATGATTGCCAGTGGCAGAAATCCTGAAAGTAACCTGGTAGAAATTGTTGAATTAATAAACCACCCGTTTTTTATCGGCGTCCAGTATCATCCTGAACTCAAAAGCACCGTAGAAGCGCCACACCCCGTTTTTGTTCATTTTATTAAAGCTGCTAAAGAATTTGCAGACCGTAAAGAGTTAGTTAAAAACCCACTGTTGCATAAAGAAATGATTTAATAATTTGATGGATAATATATTGCATGAAAAGGAAGTTGAAAAGCTTCCTTTTCATGATCTATAACCTTGCAGGCGAAATCTTGCCGCCGCACTGTTAAAATTGCAGAAATTTGCCCCGTCCTTACCATCCATCCGTTCATTGCTAATCAATCAATGGTTACTCCCGCAAACCTCCTATCTTTGCAGCCTCAAAAAAAATAATTACGCATGCAAAGCATGGACAAAAATACGGTGATTGGTTTTGTGTTGCTGGCAATACTATTGTTCGCATATTTATTTATTTCTTCAAAAAACAGCCGGGAATTAGAAGTACAGAAAAGGAGATTTGATGATTCAGTGGCTTTTGTGAAATCACAAGCCCAGGCAATCAATACAAAAAAAGATAGCCTGAAGATAGGCGGTGTAACAGACACCACCATGAAGGGAAAGTTATTTAACGGTGAAGAAAAGACGCTTACTGTTGAAAATGAAGTATTGAAAATTGTCTTTACCAATAAAGGCGCCCAAGCTAAATCGGTACAATTAAAAAAATACAGATCAGTCGACAGCAGTTTGGTTGAGCTTGAAAATAGTTCAACTGATAATCTTTCCTACTCCGTTAATACAGAAAATGCGGATAAACGGGCTGCGCAAACATCTGATCTTTTCTTCAACGAAGGAAGTGTTGAAAAGAAGCCGGATGGCAGCCAGGTAATCACTTACCAGCTTACGGTTGCCGGTGGTGAAACTATTACGCACCAGTATATTGTTAAACCCGATAATTATCTCGTAGACTGGAATGTGCAGTTGACGGGCATTGACAAATTACTTTCTCAGAATGCATTTAACCTGCAGTGGAAAGTTCGTGCAGTGCAGCATGAAAAATATACGAAGTATGAACGCCAGCAATCACAAATTATTTACCTGGAAGATGCCGGCTACGATTATAACACTTTGCAAAATAAGACAGAAAAAAAATTCGAAAAATCTGTGCAGTGGATAAGTGTAAAACAACAATTTTTTAATACTACACTGGTTGCTAAAAATAAATTTGATGGCGGCTTAATACAGTGGACCCATACCGCTGCAGACGATAGCACTAATTTAATTACACAGGCTACTGCCAGTTTTAATGCAAAATTAGCTGCAGGTAATAGCGCAACTGTGGCAATGCAAGTGTACTATGGACCCAATGATTATAAAATATTGCGGAATTCCGGCGTTGCAGATATGGATAAGATTATTAACCTGGGCCAGGGGATGTACGCCTTCGTGCGTCCTATCAACCAGTTCATCATCATGCCGGTTTTTAATTTTTTCAAAAGCTTTATTGGCAGTTACGGACTGGTAATTGCGTTGTTAACTATTTTTATACGATTGGTTACTTCACCATTGGTGTATACAAGTTATTTGAGCGGTGCTAAAATGAAAGCCTTGCGTCCGGAACTGGATATACTTAAAAAGAAATTTCCTGATCAACAGCAATTTGGAATGGAACAAATGAAATTGTTTAGGGAAGTGGGCGTAAACCCGCTGGGGGGCTGTATTCCGGCGTTGCTGCAGATACCGATATTTTTTGCTTTGTACAGTTTGTTTAATTCGAGTCTTGCGTTAAGAAATGAACATTTTCTTTGGGCGAAGGACTTGTCTACATACGATGTAATTGCAAAACTTCCTTTTACAATACCGGCATTTGGTGACCATATCAGTTTGTTTACTATTACCGCAGTTGCAACCAGCTTTCTTATTTCTATCTATAATATGAACATGACGCCGGACCAGAGTAATCCCGCGCTCAAGTACATGCCCTATATCTTTCCGTTCGTGTTGCTGTTCATTTTTAATAGTTTGCCGGCAGCGTTAACATGGTATTACACGGTTTCAAACGTAATTACGTTGATGTTGCAATGGGTAATTCAAAATTATATCATTGATCATGGTAAAATACTGGCAAAACTGGAAGAGAATAAAAAGAAGCCGAAGACAAAATCGAAATGGCAGGAGCGGCTGGAACAGATGCAGCAGACACAGAAGAAAGTACAGGATGTAAAAAGTAAGCCAAAAGGAAAATAATACTGACACCCAGTTGTTAAACTATATAAAGGAAGACCCGCCGGAATGTGTAAATCTGGCGGGTCTTTCTTATTTTTAGACAACTTAATAATAAAGTGACACGTCTTTTTAATATACGATACCACAATGTTTAAAATAACCATTAAGAATCTTTTACCTGTCCTGGTGGTTTTATTTTTTTATGGAACGATAAGGGCCCAAAAAAAAGTATCTGAGCTTACGCTGGTCTATGATGCCACTATTAGCACAGGCGAAAGTCAGCCTAAGTTAGCCGACGCTTTTGATGGCGCCACCACCACGGTATATATTAAAGGAACAATGAGCCGGACTGAAATGACCAGTGCGCTGGCCTCATTTACATCGATACATGATTCCAGGGCAGGCACTTCGGTTGTGCTGCAAGAGATCAGCGGACAGAAATTATTAATAAGAATGACGGCGGATAACTGGAAAGATAAAAATAAGCGATACGACGATATCTCTTTCAGCAATACCAGCGAAACAAAAACAATTGCAGGGTATAAATGTATAAAAGCCACCGCAACAATGAAGGACGGGTCTGCTTTCACAGTGTATTATACAAAAGATATTATTCCGGAAAATTCTGAATACAATGCCCAGTTTAAAAACCTGGAGGGTTTGCCGCTTGAATATGAACTTACGCAGGGAAAACTTAAAATAAAGTATACAGTTTCAAAGGTTAATATGAATCCGGTGCCAGCGTCTAAATTCGATATTCCTAAAAGTGGCTATCGTGAATTGACCTACGAAGAGAGCAGGAAATTGGGAATAAATGGATAAGAAATTTGATTCAAACCGATAGTCAGATTACTTATGAATCTTGATACGCAGATTAAACATCTGCAGGCTTGAGCCCGGCTCGGTTGCAGGAGAAGCTTGTAATTTATATTTGCAGGGAAGGATGTAAATAGTATTACCTTTTTGATAAGTTGCAATAGAATTAAGAGAAAGGAGATTATTTGTTTTCTGCTGATTGAAAAGCATACTTCCCCGGTATACAGTGCCCGTTTTTAATGTAAAACCATTGGTGGTTCTGATAGGTGTAAATTCAGGTTTTACTGCTTTATCTTTTGATTTATTACCACCACCGCCCATACTGGCAATTGCTAACGCCCCAACACCAACCAGCAGTAAACTGGCCAACGCCTTTTTTGCAAATGAAATGGACATCACGTGATTTTTTAACATTACAACAAAAGTACTAAAAATAATTGCTAAATAACGAACCTTCCATCAAATAATTTACAAATCTCTTAACCTTATTAAAATCATGTTAAAAATTTGGATAATTATTCGTAAAGGCTTAACTTTCAATAACCCATAATAAATGAGCGAATATCCATCCCGCCACGATAAAGAAGAATTAAGAGAGTTATTACGGCAATTCCAGAACCTCAAATCTGGTCGTCCCCATGTTTTCCTGGAAGAAGACGCTTTCGAAAAAATTATTGATCACTACGATGAAGCTGAAGACATGCCAATGGCGTTGGAAGCAGTGGAATTGGCTACTGCACAATATCCTTATTCATCATCGCTTCAACTTAAAAAAGCGGATTTATTTATTGCTACGCGACGTTATGCGGACGCGCTTCTTATACTCGATAAGGCAGAGGTGCTTGATAGCAGCGACATCAATCTTTACATATTGAAAACGGATGCTTACCTGGCGCTTGATCAACAGGAAAAAGCAGTTTTGTTACTGGAAAACGCATTACTGCATTTTGAAGGAGAAGAACGAATTGATTTACTTTTTGAACTGGCGGATGTGTATGATGATTATGAAGAATTCGATAAAATATTTGATTGCCTGAAACTGATTTTAGAACAGGAGCCTGTTAATGAAGAAGCGCTTTACAAAATTTGTTTCTGGACAGATTTTACCGGCAGAAATGAAGAGAGTATAAAACTGCATAAGTCAATCATTGATGAATTTCCGTACAGTGAACTGGCCTGGTTTAATCTTGCCGCGGCTTACCAGGGTATCAAATTATATGAGAAGGCGATCGATGCGTATAAATATGCACTGGTAATTGATGAAAAATTTGATTATGCTTACAGAAATATGGGCGATGCCTATATACGGCTGCGTAAATATAAAGATGCCATAGAAGTATTGGAAAAAGTGCTGGAGCTGTCACGGCCGGAAGAGGTAATTTATGAGGCCATTGGTTATTGCTTCGACCGGATGAAAAATTATGCGCAGGCTCGTTTCTATTATCGCAAAGCCACTCATCTGAATCAAAGTAATAGTAAGCTATATTATAAGATTGCACGAACCTATATGAATGAACAGCAATGGGCGCATGCAGTTAAGCAACTGGATACAGCAATGCAAATGAATCGTTCGTATCCTGATTATAATCTTGCTATGGGCGAATGCAAAATGAATACGGGACAAACCAGGGAAGCCATTCAATGTTTTTCTGTTGTGGTAAGGGCACGTCCGAAAAGTGTTGCAGGATGGGAAGCGCTGATATGCTGTTTGTATATAGCTGAATTGTATGAAGAAGCGTCAGAACAGGTACAGGCAGCGTTAAAGTATACAGAAAACAAACCTTTATTTTTATATTATTATAGCGCTATTTGTTTTGCCGCTGGTAAATTAAAAGAAGGATTACTTCAATTAGAAAGAGCGATGAACAAGTCGCCCAAACTCGTTAAAAAATTTGTTGGCATAAACCCTTCTATTCTTCAAAATCAACAGGTGGTTGATCTGCTGGCCAGGTTCAGGCGCAATAAAAAGAATTGATTTTCACATCCATTTAATTATACAGAGGGTATATGTTTCCGTTACTTTCTTATTTTTGCGCCGCATCACTTTAAGTATGCTATTTTCAATATTAATTTTTACAAATGAATTTTAATCTTTCTCAGATTCCTGAAAGAACAGATAAGCCGCGTGCAAATGGCCTTACAATGGTGATGGATAAAGGATTAAGTGTAGAAGAGGCAAAAAATTTTTTGAGTGTCGCCCACCCGCATGTTGATATTGTTAAATTAGGATTTGGAACTTCTTTTGTTACACCCAATTTGAAAGATAAGTTGGCCATATACCGTTCATACGATATACCGGTCTATTTTGGCGGAACACTCTTTGAAGCTTTTTTGATCCGTAATCAGTTCCAGGATTATATACATGTTTGCAAAGAGTTTGGTATTCAATATATGGAAGTGAGCGACGGGTCTGTTACTATACCGCATGCTGAAAAATGCGGGTATATTGAGAAGCTCACCAAACATGGAATCGTTTTAAGTGAAGTTGGCAGTAAAGATGCAGAGCACATTATTCCGCCTTATAAATGGATAGAATTAATGCGTGCTGAACTGGCTGCCGGCGCCACCTACGTCATTGCAGAAGCGCGCGAATCAGGTAATGTAGGTATATACCGTGGCAGCGGTGAGGTAAGAGAAGGTTTGGTACAGGAAATTCTCACCCAGATACCTGCTGAAAAAATATTATGGGAAGCCCCGCAAAAAGGACAGCAATTGTATTTTATTGAACTGATTGGCGCCAATGTAAACCTGGGTAACATCGCACCGTCAGAAGTAATTCCTTTAGAGACAATGCGGCTTGGTTTGAGAGGCGATACTTTTGATTTGTTCCTCGATAAAGCAACTGCAAAATGAGGCAATTTGGCTTAATAGGCTATCCGTTATCTCATTCATTTTCAAAAAAATATTTTACAGAAAAATTTGAGAAAGAAGGATTGATTGATTGTGCGTATGAAAACTATTCAATTGCTGCTGTTGATGAATTGACTGCTTTACTGAATAAAAATCCTTTGCTGGAAGGAATTAATGTTACTATACCATACAAAGAAAAGGTGCTTTCTTTTTTATCGGAAGAATCAGCAGTTGTAAAAGAAATAAAAGCATGCAACTGTATCAAAATACAAGATGGAAGATTGATTGGCTATAATACAGATGTTACGGGCTTTGAACTTTCACTCACGCCTAAACTTGGCACTGGTCATAAACGAGCATTAATATTGGGAACAGGCGGCGCTGCCAAGGCTGTCGGATATGCTTTATCGAAACTTGGTATTCAGTACAGTTATGTTTCAAGAAAAGCTACAGCGCAAAATCTTTCTTATACAGATGTAACGCCTGGGTTACTGGCAATTTATACGCTAATTATCAATACAACACCCCTGGGCATGTATCCAAACACAAAAGAATGTCCACCCATCCCTTACCATGCACTGACCAGCCATCACTACCTTTTTGATCTTGTTTATAACCCGGAAAAAACTATGTTTTTGCAGAAAGGCGAAAAGCAGGGTGCCGTTATTAAAAATGGTCAGGATATGCTGATCATACAAGCCGAAGAAAGCTGGAAAGTATGGAACAGTACTACAATTTAAATTGAGTTTTTATTGTTTCAGGAACCGCCGCTATTTTTTTTAATTCGTAATTATAGCAAACCATCCCGGTCCTGGCAACCGCCACCAAAACTATCTTGTTATTTATTTCTTTTTCAAGCTTATAATAAAACGCAAATGTTACTGTAGAAATGTCTGCTATTGCAACGGAGGCCTTTACTTTATCACCATAAAATAATTCATTTTTAAATTCAATACCCACGTCGCTCATAATCATACCTGTTTCGGAAAAATTCATTTCTGAATAATTATAGTGATGCAAAAATTGCATTCTTGCTTCGTGAATTATAGATAACACCGTATCATTACCAACGTGGCCACCGTAGTTAAGGTCGGTGATACGAAGAGGTATTACTGTTGTAAATTGAAAAGTACCTGGAAGCTCAATTTTTATTCTTGCCATATAAAAATTATTCAGGCTAAGCTATATTGTTTGAAAACAGCGTAGCAAAAATTATTGTTTTCCCTGTATGAGATCTTTGAGTTCAACAATATCAAGAAAGTTAACGGAGGAGGGTATATAAGTTGATTGGCTTATTTTATTGCGCCATTCCTGGAACCGTTTTTTCCAGACACTGCTTTCTTTAATTACACGGTCTACATATTCCTCTGTGTCACTACTATTTTTATCGTCAAGAAAACGAATAACATTGGCAAACTTTGAAGAAATCCTGGTTAACTGGCCGTTAGGGCCTGTTATTAAAAAATAATTGCTGTTGGTAGTTAACACATCCATATCCATTACAGGATTACCATTTTTATCTAAAATAGGTGCGGCCATAATAGTTGATACAGGGATAATATGAGCAGCCAAATTATTTATCTTAGCATATTTGGGTGCATTGTCATTGACATCATCAGCCGGTAAAACAGCGTAATCGTTTTTTATACTATGCTGATGTGGCGAAATACCGGCTACGGCCAGGTTTTCTTTTTTATTCGAAGTAACATTAATCCGGGCAGTTCCATCTTCTTTATTGTTGTCCGCAACTATCGGTTGAACAGGATTTGTATGCGGAGTTGTAGTAGTCGTCTTAGCAACAATTTTTTGATTGTTCTTATTATTAATCAGGATCCAGCTTCCAATAAAAATTCCGATAACAATGGCCGCCGCTGCAACCCGGAAAATGCTGCGGCGCATATTTATAACTGGTACCTGGTTCGGTTTAGTTTCTTCCAGTGCAGCTAAAACATTATCCCAAATTTGAGGAGGAGGTGTGGTTGTAAAATCATTCATTTTTGCACCAACAACAGCGTATTGCTTATCATCATCAAGCCTGGCGGTAATATTTTCCCAAACGCCAGATGGAAGTGCAGTTTTAAAATCATTCATTTTTGAAGCAACTGCAGCGTATTGCTTGTCATCATCAAGTCTTGTAGCAATATTTTCCCAGGCATTGGGGGGGAGAATAGCTTCGAAATCATTCATTTTTGCAGAAACGGAAGCATACTTATTATCATCATAAAGTCTTGCCGCAATATTATCCCATGCAGTGGGCGGAGGGGCCACTGCAAAGTCGATCATTTTATGTCTTAAATGCTCAGACATTGGGTCGGGTGATGGATTTACGTTTACTATCCAGGAACTCCTGAACTTTTTTTTGCAAAATAGCCTTAGCCCTTGCTAACTGTGATTTACTTGTTCCTTCACTTATATCTAAAATATCTCCAATCTCTTTATGTGAATACCCTTCAATTACATACATATTAAATACAGAACGATACCCTGGCGACAATTCTTGTACTAACTGTATAATATCTTTCTCCGCTAAATGGTCAAGCACATTCCATGCGCCATCTTCTATGGTCCGTTCCTCTTTCTCACTGATAGTATTTAAATTCACTTTTCTCCGGTAATGTTCGATGGCGGTATTTACAAAAACCCTTCTTACCCAACCTTCAAAAGACCCTTCTTTTCTAAATTTTTCTAAGTTTCTGTAAACTTTAATAAAGCCTTCCTGCAATAAATCCTGGGCGTCGTCGGTATTATTGGCATAACGCAGGCAAACGGCATACATTTTTGGAGCGAAACGTTGATATAATAGTTCTTGTATCCGCCTGTCACCGGCAAGGCATCCATTTATTAAGTCGTTCTCAGTAAGGTTATGGTTGCTTAGATCATTCAAATTTTCTATCTTTTTGTAGTATATATTATTTTAACCAGGTAGTGCCATTGAACGCAAAAATAAAACCAGTTTGTCGCCCGATTTTTTACGATGGCTGTACAACTCTTTTTCACTCAATGGCATTTCACCAAATGTTTTTTTTGCGCCTTCCGGAATGAAAATAGAATCGTATCCAAAACCTTGCGTTCCGCAGGGTATTTTTCCTATTGTTCCTTCGCAAATTCCCTCGAATAAATATTCTTTACCCGCAATAATAAGCGATATGATTGTTCTGAACCTTGCCTTCCGGTTCTCCTTATCAGATAATTTTTCTAATAACTTATCAATATTTTTTTTAAAAGCCTTATCTTCTCCGGCATATCTCGCGCTTTTAACGCCCGGCTCACCGTTTAAAGCATCTGTTTCCAGGCCGGTATCTTCACTAAAACAATCCATACCATATAAGTTATAAATGGTCCATGATTTTTCGGAAGCATTCGCCTCAAGAGTATCGTGTGGCTCGGAAATATCAATGTCAATGCCAGCATCCTGCAGACTAACCAATCCAAATGCGTCGCCCACAGCAGCCTGCATTTCTTCTACTTTGTGTTGATTGTTCGTGGCGAATATTAATTTCATCTGGTATTGAGTGTATCGTTATTGTATGGAGTATTTAGTATAAAAAAAATCATGCTATAATAACCGGATATTCCCCCTGAAACCTGGTACTACATCTAAAATCAATTTGTGGTATTTATACCGGGTACCCAAAAAATTTATATACTAAAAAGCTGCTTTAAACAAATCCACAGTTTACTTTTCAAAACCTTACTTTCAGCACTGTTATCATTCAGTTGTTCAGCTGAAGGTGAGTAAATAATACTACAATTATTAATAGTTTCTGCAATAAATAAAGCTGCCTTATTCAGTCCAATGCTTTCTGCTTCAACTCCAAAAATCAGCATGCATTTGCAATGTATTTCATCTGTTAATTCTGTAAAAGATATTTTTTGCTGATAGCAGTTTATGATTGCTACATCTCCGAGATTAAGTTTGCAGGCCTGTAAAATGCTGGTAAGAAAATTCAATTCGTTATCTGGCAGGTAAACATCATTTTTATAGTTGACCAGCAGGCAAATTCCTTTTTGATTTTTCCCCAAAAACTGGATCGGTTTTTTTTTATTGACATTAACAGGTGTTGTTGCAGGAAGCGCTGGTTGATCACTTTCTATTAAATGGTTTTTATAAATATCAGCTATTAATGAGGCCGGTAAAGTAATATGGTTTAAATCCATAAAAAAGTGAAAATTTTAAATAATTCCAAACAAAGTTGCATGAATACAGGCAACAAGATTAAATCAATTTGTTAAAAGCCCGAACATGCGTTAGTTTTTTTTGTCTGCCGCAGAAATCTTTGTTTCTTTGTAACAAATTTAAGGCAATATGACTGGCACCATGGATATTCAGATTACAAAAGCGGAAAGGAGTAAATTGAATGACATTCCTTTCGATAACATCCCTTTTGGAAAATATTTTACAGATCACATGCTGGAGGCTGATTATGAAAACGGCGAGTGGAAAAATGTTGAAATTAAACCGTATCAGCCATTGTTAATTAGTCCTTCCTGCGCGGCCCTGCATTATGGTCAGGCAATCTTTGAAGGCATTAAAGCTTATAAAGATGAAAATGGCAACATCGCAATTTTCCGTCCGCTGGAAAACTTCAAACGTTTTAATCTTTCAGCAGATCGTATGCAGATGCCCCGTGTGCCGCGGGAGATTTTTATTGACGCGCTCTGTAAACTGATTGAACTTGACAAAAGCTGGATTCCTGCCAAAGAGGATCATTCATTATATATCAGGCCATTTATGTTTGCGTCTGACGAAGTTATTGGCGTAAAGCCTTCAGAGACTTATAAATTTCTTATCCTGCTTAGTCCGACAGGTCCGTATTATGCATCGCCTATGCGAATATATGTTGAAGAAAAATACGTACGTGCAGCAGCTGGTGGCGTAGGTTTTGCAAAAAATGCCGGTAATTACGGAGCTGTTATGCTGCCCACCACTGAAGCAAAGAAAAAGGGATACGACCAGGTATTATGGACAGACGCATCCGAGCATAAATACGTGCAGGAAATAGGTACCATGAACGTATTTTTTATTATAGGAGACAAGGCCATTACGCCCGATTTGGAGCAGGGAACCATCCTGGATGGGGTCACCCGCAGCAGCGCCATTGTTCTTTTAAAAGAGATGGGATATACAGTGGAGGAGCGGCCATTGAGTGTTGATGAAATTGCAGACGCCTACAAAGCAGGGCAATTACATGAAGTGTTTGGAACAGGTACAGCCGCCACTGTTTCGTTCATAAAGGAATTACGGTATAAAGATTTTGTTATGCATTTTGATGTGGAACGCTGGAAGGTAACGCCCGAAATAAAACGCCGGATGACCGCCATCAGGGAAGGAAAAGAGGCTGACAAATACGGTTGGCTATACAAAATATGACCAGGTTTTCGATTTTAATGGGCATAAATACCATATTTGCCGTTCAGGACCGCTCCCGGACGGCTTTTTGTTGAAAACTGTGTAAAAAAACCCCATAGTTTTTTTCATTATTAGTTCCCAAGCCTTACCTTTGCCGTCCCAAATAAAAAAGGTACGAATGCCTACAATTCAACAGTTAGTACGTAAAGGAAGAGAAATTATCAG
Organism: Bacteroidota bacterium; assembly: GCA_040004415.1. GTDB lineage: Bacteria > Bacteroidota > Bacteroidia > Chitinophagales > Chitinophagaceae > JACMLD01. The sequence goes on from JBDUAY010000008.1 coordinate 28,298, forward strand.
GGCTAAGAGTAAGTCCCGTGCACTGGATGCATGTCCGCAACGCCGTGGAGTATGTACCCGTGTATATACAACTACACCTAAAAAACCGAACTCTGCGCTTCGTAAAGTAGCCAAGGTTAGGTTGACAAATAAAGTTGAGGTAATTGCTTACATTCCCGGAGAAGGTCATAACCTGCAGGAACACTCAATCGTTCTGATACGTGGTGGAAGGGTGAAAGATTTACCAGGTGTGCGTTATCACATCGTGCGTGGTAGCCTGGATACAGCGGGCGTTAAAGATCGTAAGAAGAGCCGTTCTAAATATGGTACCAAGAAAGATAAAGGCGGCAAAAAATAATTCATTCATCAACCTGTTTCTGCGTAACAACGCACTATAAATTTAGATAAAATGAGGAAAGCTCAAGCCAAAAAATTACCACTGGCGCCCGATGCTAAGTATAATGACAAAAACGTTACCCGTTTTGTAAATAACATTATGTGGCAGGGTAAAAAAAGCGATGCTTTTACTATTTTCTACGATGCAATCGAGAAAGTTAGCAAACAAACCAGTGAAGATGGTTATGATATCTGGAAAAGAGCATTGTCAAACGTTACTCCTTCGGTAGAAGTTCGCAGCCGCCGTATCGGTGGTGCTACTTTCCAGATTCCTGCTGAAGTACGTACCGACAGAAAGATTTCTTTGAGCATGAAATGGCTTATCCGTTTCAGCCGCGAAAGAAATGGCCGCAGCATGGCTGATAAATTAGCCAACGAAATTGTTGCCGCAGCAAAAGGTGAAGGTGGTGCTTTCAAAAAGAAAGAAGATACACACCGTATGGCCGAAGCCAACAAGGCATTTGCGCATTTCAAAATATAAGAATAATTGCATTATATAGCATGGGCTGTTCTGAAAAGAGCATCCTTTTTTATGTGACCCTCTCACCCCCGGAACCCATGCTCCATCTTCGTTGCAGAGGGGTGCCAGTGCGTGATAATCTTTGCAAACCACAGTCAAACGCTTGCCAGCTCCAGTCTTTTTTATTTCGGTACCGGCATTTGTTTTTCATAATATCACCGTTGCGTCGCAATCCTTTCATCTTTTGCACAAAGAGGATCTGCGGACTGTAAGTCGACAAAGCGTCGATGGCAATACTTGCCCAACCTATTGCCCTTGCTGCAGCTTCACCTGTAGAATTCTTCTCAAAATACAATCAGCCGAAACCGATAAAGCTGGAACAATCTCAATCTTCATCAGGCTATGATTTTTTATGCGCACAGAATATAATCAGGAACCAGACTAGCAGAGAGCCATCCTTCTACACTGCGTGGAGAAGGGTCGGGGATGAGGTGAGGGTCTAAAAAAACCGTCTCATAAAAATGAGACGGCTATTATATTAAACAAACTGTAAAAAATTATTTACCGTTTTTGGCTTTTTCAACTTCA
>JBDUAY010000223.1:0-9289 GCA_040004415.1 Bacteroidota bacterium
ATCAAAAGCCCCGAATGTTTTATGAAAATTAGTCATCACGGTGGTAGTGATGAAGGTATAGTTAAGCTGGTCTTTGCTCAAACGTCCATTTTGGTAAAGCGGTACAACCGCAGAACCAGGGGATATATAAGTATAATCATTGGTGGCATACTGATCATAACCCACACGGGCTATCACATCCCACCAGCTGGCAATTTTGTAATTGGCGTTTATACCCCCGGTGATGCGTTTAGTTTGTGATGTTAATTTGTCTTTATTGATAATCCAGTAAGGGTTATCAATATCGCTTTCCAACTGCGGAATATTAGCTGAATATATCCTGTGCTGTGTACCGTCAGCATTTACATAATTTTTGATATCGTACGTTTGTGGAAAAGTGTACAACGCCTGCATACTTCCAACGCCACTTCCATACAAGCCGGCAGTAGTAAGCGTTCTGTTGATATTGGCAATAGAGTACGCAACATTTGCATTTACTGTGAGGCGGCCGTATTTCTGTTCGCCATTAAACCGGAAAGTGGTTTTACCGTAACTGGTATTGGGTACAATACCTGTTTGTTTGAAATTAGAACCAGATAAGAAGAAAGAACCTGTCTTTGAACCGCCGGATACGTTTATGTTGTTGTCATAAACAGTGGCATGCTGGAAGAAGTTACCGATATTATCGTATATAGTGCTATCGCCTGGAATTTTTGTTCCCCAGTTGCTGTATGAAGAAGTATTCAAAACACCATTGTTAGAAAGCGAACCGGGGCCAAATGTGGTTTGCGCCTCCGGCAGTTTATTGGCAGAGGAAGTACTGATCTTACTGGCAACATTTACCTTTACAACACCTTCTGCACCTTTTTTAGTGGTAATGATTACCACACCATCGGCCGCCCGCGATCCATACAAAGCTGACGCAGCAGCACCTTTTAAAACCGACATGGTTTCAACATCCTCGGGGTTCACATCCATAATACGATTGGAATAAGTGGTGTTGCTGCGGCTCAAACCATCGGTACCTGTATTGCCGGTAACGGAAGTTGAGTTATCATATATAATACCGTCAATAACAAACAACGGCTGGTTTTGTCTGCCCTCAGATGTTGAGTTACCACCGCGAATGGTGATAGAGGCACCAGCACCCGCCGAACCGCCGAATTGTGTAATGTTTACGCCAGGTACTTTACCCGCCAGGGAGTTAATTACATTGGTATTTTTATTTTTCATCAGTTCCTCCGCATTTAAATCGGACACCGAATAGCCCAATGCCTTACGTTCTTTTTTAATACCGAGGGCAGTTACAACAACATCTTCCATCTGGCCGGATGCGCCTTTTGATAAGCGTACTTCCATGTCAGCCGCTGCTTTAATGCTTTGGGTAGTATAGCCTACATAACTGAAGTTCAGCGTAGCGCCTGCCTTTGCACTAAGGGCGAATTTGCCCTTACTGTCCGTAACAGCCGCTTGCTTTGTGCCAGTGACAGTAACGGTTACGCCCACCAGCGGGGCGCCATCGTCTGAAAGCACCGTTCCGCTAACGGGAACGTTTTGAGCCATCAGGTTGTTTGTAATCATGCCCAGCATTGCAAGCATGAACAAACTAAAAAGCTTCCATTTTCTCATACTTTTAGTTTTTGGTTTTTTTATAAAAATTTATATACCTGGCACCAGCCTTTCACCGGCAGGATATTAAAATGTAATACATCATTAGAGTACGGAGATGAAAACTGAAAGGCAATTTTTCTTTTCCGTGTGCTGCACTTACTTATTACAAAACGGTAACCCCTGCCTCCACATAAGGTTGTAATATCTTATCTGTTGGATCTAATTCTGTAATTAAATAATCAATTCGTTTTAATTCGCAGACCTGTAACGCCTCAAAAGAATTTAGTTTCTCTGCGATGGTCAGGCATACGGTTTTGGCAGACGCAGTGATCATCGCTTTCTTCAGCTCCACCACTTCCCAGTCGCTATCTGTTATTCCTCTTTTCAGATCAATGGCATTGGTACCCAGCAAGCATAAATCAGCATTCACCTCTTTTATTTTTTCGATGGCACTGGCACCCACCGTAATTTTTGATTCTTTGTTGACACGGTCTCCCACAACGATTACATTAATATTGGGATGCGCTATGTAAGCATTTAAAGCCGGTATGCTGCCCGTAATAAACGTGGCCCTAAGCTGCGGTGGTAAATGCCGGATCATTTCAAGGATAGTAGTACCCCCACTGGTTAGTACATACATATTCTCTTGTATCAAACCAATTGCTTTTTCTGCAATAATCGCTTTCTGCCGCTGTGAGTAAATAGTCCTGGAGCTAGAATAAACCTCATTAAATGCAAGCGATAAGGCACCGCCATGTACTTTTATTAATTTGCCGGCATTTGCAAGTTCCTGCAGATCCCTGCGGACCGTATCTTCCGATACGTCCATATCCTCACACAGACTGGCATTCAATACCTTATTATGAAGGTTTAGCCTGTGGAGAATATGCGCCTGCCGTTCTTTTTTTAATAAGTTGTTAATTTTGATTTAAAGTTTGTTTACTGAAAATAAGCAGAAACCTGCAAAAAACTGCAAAATAAAAATTAAAATTGCAATAAAAATGTAGAATCTTGCATCATCATGCTGCTTTAACCTGTTTATTTAATAACTGGCTTAGTAATAAGCCATATTGCCACAGGAATTTTGGCCTGGTAATAGTTCCCCGCCTGGGGGAATCTTTTAAAATATTCCATTTTTTACAGGCACCGTTGTTCATGTTCAGTGTTGTCTGCACAGTTTATGAAAATCCAATTTCAGCGCATTATCTCTACCAGTCATGAATTTGTTTTCGAAATGATTTCAGGTGTGAAAGTGTACGCGTTCTTTTTTATATATATTTCTTTCAGCTTTTCAGGGGGATTGTAATTGTAAGAGTGAATGAAATTGTAGAAGGGTTTATTATTTCTTTTTAAGGAGTATTATTTTTAGCGGGAAGAATTTCAACCACATTATAAAAACACGTTCCTGTCTTACCTTTTTTTGCTTTAAAAGTTAATAGCCGTTCGCAAACAAAGCAGCAATAAGATTACGCATGACAAGTTTACAACCCGGGTAAACAAAAAAGTCGTCGTTATTACACAAAGCATCCTTTACTCATTTCGCCGTCGCGTATTGGCCACTTGTACAGTTTCGATTCCAGGCCAGATAGCGGCAAACATCCGCTGTTCAATACCTGTTGTGACTTTCCCCGATGGTGAATGTTGCACCCGGCTATATGCTTTGCTTATCCACGACTTCCTGTTTTTAATTTCACCATTTTATACGACAATGCCTGCCGGGGTCTGCTATGTATCGATCATCTTTATCCTAAGAAGTAGCAAACGGGTACTGATGCTCAGTCATCAGTATATCTTTAGAAGGGAATACAACAGAAAGCGTACATCCTGCTCCAAGACGGGAATTGACATCTGTCGCCCCATTATAATAGGCCGCCCTGCTTTTAATATTATCCAGCCCAATCCCTGTTCTTTTTTTAGTTGAGTCAAAACCTACACCATTGTCTGTAATGGCAAGTGTCAATGAGTTTTTATCCTGCACAATTTCAATGCTGATTTTTGTTGCGCGTGCATATTTTACAATATTATTGAGTTGTTCCTGGATTATCCTGAAAAGATTCAGCTTGAATTTATCTTTGACGCTGCGTTCTTTAAAACTTTTCAACCGGCAGGTTATTTTTACCTGATTTGTTTCCATCGTATCGTGAACAATTTGTTCAATTGCCTGGCAAAGTCCAAGAGTTTTAATCGTATCTGTCGTGAGACCATGGGAGAGTTTTCGGATCTCTTCAATGGCCGTCAGTGTATATTCCGATGAACGGCTTAAATACAAGTCAATATTCTCGCCACCCAGTTTTACCATGTTTAAATAAAGCCTGGAAGCGCCCAGTAACTGGTTGACATTGTCATGCAGCTCTTTGCCGAGGTGCGACCTTTCCGTATCCTTTGCCTGTTCAGCTGCTTCTGCAATTTCTTTTTCCTTTAATTTAATTTGCGTTCCCAGCTTTTCTTCCAGTACGGCCTGGTTACTGATATCGTGCATGGAACCAATCATCCGGTATGCTTTACCCTTGCTGTTGCGCAGTATAATCGCGTTGCTTACCACGTTGGCAACAGCGTGATCTGGTTTTACAAACCGGTAATTGTATTTCCATTCAATTCCTTTTGAGTTCAGCATGCTGTTATAGTTAAGCAACAGGGCTGCTGCATCACCCGGATGGATATGGCTTAACCATTTTTTTACCGGCATTTTATTATCATGGATGGTATATCCGAATGATTTTTCATAGCCATCGCTGATTTTTATTTCATCAGTAACCAGGTCCACATCAAACAAGACATCCGAAGATGCATTGAAAGCAGCCAGAAAATTTGCCTCATAGTCTGAGATGATCAGATCCAATTTATCCTGTCTGGTTTTAGCCATCACAATATTTCCGGCAACAATTTTTTTATTTTTGCTGTCGATCTTCTTTTGTTTTGTTTTTGCGATCACAATATTTTCCGCGACAATTTTATCTTTCCGGATATCTATCTGACGTTGTTTAGATTTGGCCTCAATAATATTTTCCGCGACAATTTTGTCTTTACGGATATCAATTTTGCGCTGTTTAGATTTGGCCTCTGTAATATTATTCGCTACAACCTTTTCATTTCTTATATCTATCTTTTTTTGCCTGCGGATACCTTTGCGGGTATCAGACAGTGTGGTGATGGAGCAGGAAGTGCCATTACCATCAACGAACAAGGCCATACTTGCTTCACAACGTACCTGTATTCCATTTTTTTTCCTGACAGTCACGAGCGTCGATCCACTTTTGCCTTTTTTGAGTTGGCGAAGCATTTTTTTAAAGGAAGGTTCGGTAGCAATAATAATATTTGCTAAGTTCATGGCTGATAATTGTTTCAGGCCATAACCGGTAAGAGAAGCTGCCGCACGGTTGGCCAATATGATATTTCCGACGGTAAAAGAATAGACGATGCTTGGTTGTAATGAATGTTCAAAGGCCCGCTGAAAAAATGCAGCCTGTAATTTATATGTAGTGTTAGCGATAGCCATGTAGGTGGTTTTTTAAGTCGTCTGCAGGGATGCCCATGCCGGATTTTATAGTACGGGTAAACCATTAGTAGCATTAAATCTTAAATAACAAATAAAAAAATCCCGTCAATTGAAAACGGGTCTTTCGCATTCAGCTAATGCTTCTGCCATTCAATTTTACACTGTATCATGAATGTACGATTAATGCGTCATTGTCGGCTCGTTTAAAAATAGGTAGATTCTTACAATCAGCCAATAAAGAAGTCATAAAATAGTAAATAAAATTATATTCAAACCGGCCAGTACTTTTCTCATCGCCGCGCGTTTCTATAGTGGCGGGCTTGTTTCCAATAATATATTGAAAGCCTATTGGGCCAGACTATCCGTGTAAGATATTTTATAGTAAGCGCTGCGCTGCTGTTTACTCGAAATTAAAGATTGAAAGTTTATTGAATTTTACATACTTAAAATTACATAGCATGTCAAAAAAGATCAACCGGCCAAAGGAACGTTGAGAATTCAGATTCCGGGATAGCATTGATTTGGAAAGAAATTCGCAGAAAATATTTTCACAACAACATTTTCGCAAGCCTTGACGAAGTAGAAAACACTTTGCAACAAGCCCTGTCAAATTACCACCAATAAAAACAGGATGTACAAAGACCCGCTAAAGAGTTTTTATCAAATTAGTATTTTTGATGTAGGTTATTATCAAATTTCAAAATGATCCATTTATGAAACAAAATACCGCTAAATCAAATATTGCCATTTGGAGAATGAAAGTAGATACACTTCAAACAAAAAACTGAATCCTGTACATATTCCTTTGGTACCTGACCAAGTTCAAAGGTAGTGAAGCGTTTTTCACTCCATTTGTTGGGACAGGATAAATACGCTGAGGGTCCATCTGAAAAACAAAGTTTGTTCTTGCCGTGTCAGGAATACATTTGCGTTATTGTTTTTGGCAAGGTACATTGCAAACATTCTTTTACCCTTTACTGCAAGCCCGGTTCTTTCAAAATGTGATTTTTGTATAGTCTCATAATGGGTTATTCCCCTTGTTTTCATCAGGCAGCACACCAAAATATGTAACCGTTATACCTGTGAAGCAGATAAAAGCAGACCTTCTGAAAGTCCGGGTAAAAGAAATTGAATTGATTGGTTTATTAACCGAAATGCCCTGCCGGATGATTTATTTATTGGCGGAGGAAGACCAACAATTATAGCCGGATTTTTATTCATAATTTCTATCTTCCTGGCTCAGGTAATAATTTTCGTGTCGCCATTTTTGGTTTATTTTTATAGCAACGAATAAGAAAACAGAAGATATTTGAAAACAAAACTCCTATGACACCTATATTCTCTGTATCCGTAATCGGGATGTTGTGCATACTTTGTCAATGGCTCGGCTGGCGTTACAAGATACCGGCGATTGTTTTATTGAGCGTTACCGGATTGTTACTAGGCCCGGTATCCGGTCTTTTAAACCCACAATTAGTTTTCGGGAGTAATTTGCGAACCATCATTTCAATGGCTGTTGCTATTATATTATTTGATGGGGGTTTAGGACTACGATTCAAAGAACTTAAGGACATGAAGCGCACGGTGTGGCAAATGGTTTTTATCGGCGCACCATTGGGGTGGATGCTGACCGCGGCTGCATGTCATTATGTAGCAGGTCTTTCCTGGCCTGTTTCTTTAATATTTGGCGGAATTTTAGTTGTTACAGGGCCTACGGTGATTTTACCGTTACTCAGACAAGCAAGATTGCATTCACGGACATCAGCAGTATTGAAATGGGAAGGTATTGTAAACGACCCTCTCGGTGCATTATTCGCCGTGGTTGCTTATGAATATTTCGCATCACCTTCCATGCAGCACTCACCGGTTTTCGGATTCTCCTATCTTGCCTTACGCATCGGCGGGATCGTGCTGTTCGCCTATCTCACCGGGCGAGCCATACGCTGGATATTTCATCGCGGCCACGTGCCTGAATTCCTGAAGCAACCTACTGTGCTGATAGTGGTGCTGTTAGTGTATGCGCTTGCTAATTTGTGGCAGGATGAGGGTGGACTCATCGCAGTAACGGTTCTGGGCATGACATTGGCAAATAGCGACCTGCGCAATCTTGATGAAATGCGGCGCTTTAAAGAATATCTTTCTTTATTACTTGTCTCCCTTGTTTTTATTCTCATTACTGCCACGTTGCGCTGGCAAGATCTGGGTCTGCTTGACTGGCGAACTGGTGCATTTATAGCGATGTTGCTACTGGTAATACGTCCGTTAACAGTACTATGCAGCACTGTTCGTTCCGGGTTGACCCGGCAAGAGCTTTTATTCATTGGCTGGATCGCGCCCCGCGGTATTGTCTGTGCGGCTGTGTGCGGTTTGCTTGGTCCGCAAATTGTCAGCCTGGGTTATGCCGATGGTGCGAAAATGGTGCCGCTGGCTTTCACTATTATCTTTGCAACTGTTATCGGGCATGGTTTTACCATGCGGCCCTGGGGCCGCCGCTTAGGGTTAGTGTATGATAATATCAGCGGCCTGTTAATTGTGGGTTGCAACCCCTTTACGGTTGAATTGGCCAGGCGTCTCCGGGAATTAGATGTTCCGGTGCTTATTACAGATACAGATTGGCACGAACTGCGTTTGGCAAGACAAGGACAAGTTCCGCTTCATTATGGTGAAATTCTTTCGGAGGATGCAGAGTTTAAACTTGAGCTTTCTAAATATGGCGAATTACTTGCCGCCACCGGGAATGAAGCTTATAATGCACTACTGGCGACTCATTTCGCTCACAGCTTCGGGCACGAACACATAGTTCGCTTAGCTATAAAAGAAGCCGCCGTTAATGCAGAAAAAATATCGACGGCAACATTGCGAATACCAACTTTGCTGGAATCGATAGGGCAGGAGACTGTCATGCAACGCATAAAGGAGGGCTGGAAAATCAAAGCCATACGCATAAGCACTGATTATCCCCTAAGTCTTTATCAAACTGAACAGGGTACCCAGTCTATTCCGCTAATGTCGGTTACGGCTTTGCGCTTAATCATGCACACAAGCGAAGGGGCATTACCATCAGAAAGCGGTTATACGCTGGTGGTATTCGCGCCACCTAATAGTTATCACGCCAAACCGGTGACGTCCTAGCATTATTGCAAAACTGTGGCGCACTAATTTCCCACACCTGATTTGAAAAGCAAATTTTTAATCATTGCTTTTTAATTTTGCCCATTTAAAACAAAAAGGACATGGCAGTAAATGCTATACGCATGGAAAAATTAAAGCAAATGTTGCGTATATGCGTGCTTCCCGGCCTTTGTCAATACTGTGAATCCGGCGGCAATTATTGTAACCACCACTTTTTTACTTGGCGAACAATTTTAACTGGTGGGCCTGTTCTACTTTGGTGACTGATTGACTTTCGATTTCTTTTTTAACCGTTGTATTTTTGCTCAAGCGTTCGCATAAAAAATTGCGGGCTGTTGTGCAACTATCGCGGCCACGTTCGATGATCGTTCCTCCAATGATATGATCAAGTTTCTGCGGGTATCATCGCTTAACTGGAAATGCCGGCAATGCTGGCCCCGGTCAGCCGCACTTATTTAAACCTAAAAATGAATGCTGGAAGGAGGCAATACTCGTGGATTCTCCACACAAGGATATGGAGCTTGCCGATGCAGTTTTTTTATTTTTCCCTGCTACAGGTTCACTGCAGCCGAAGAATAAAGGAGCAATAATTAAAATTAAGTAAGTGATTGATAGCTTGCTTTTCATCGCGTAGAAATAATGTTAGATAAAAATAAATCGGGAAAACGTTTTAGGGTATTAGAAGTAGCGATTTAAAAGGACTTCAATGCAGGTTGATTCATTTTTTTTGTTGAGCCTGTGCAAGAAAATAAATTAGTTCTTTATGAGTTATAATTATCTCATTAAGGGCGAATTAATAAATTTGTTGAGTGGAAGAAGCGAGCCGGAACCAGATAGCGCCGTAGCCTAGGACGCCGACGCGATAGGCTACGCGGCTTGAGGCGGGTTCGCTGACCCAGTTACCGCCGCGGCTAACACGATATGGCCCTGTTGCAGGGCCCTTCGGATCATTTCCCGGACTTTTACCATAATAGTTTTCATCATACCAATCGTTGCACCATTCAAATACATTGCCCGACATATCATACAATCCCAATTCATTGGCCTCTTTTTGTCCAACAGGATGAGGAT
>JBDUAY010000635.1:0-2767 GCA_040004415.1 Bacteroidota bacterium
GAGTTTGATTGCGCATCATTTGGAAAAGTAATTTCTAATGAATTGGATATTAAAACGGCACTCAGTACAATTAAGTTTGAGAATGGCGTAACTTTTTTTAATTATGTGCATGCATCAAAGCAAATTGGCTACTTTGGCTTTGAAAATCTGCCTTCTGCTGATATTATTCCGGCACTAATTGTTCCTGCATACAATACCGGCCATGCAGGTAAGACTGGCAATAGTGTAGAAGGCCAGGGCCTGGGGCGATTAGGATATAAAAAGGGAACCGCTACAAAAACCGTTACATCTGTCCGTTATCATCAGCCTACGTGGAATGGAAATTATTATGAAGTACTGATTCAATGGAAAATTTTTTCTCCTAAGCATATTGTTGGTCAATGGACGATTACTGTAAACAAACCTGCGATATTGCCTGCACTCGTCATTTCAGAAAAAGAGCCAACCGGTTGGGCCGCGCATATTTCCTGGTGGAAGGATTACTGGAATAAATCTTCCGTATCGATTCCTGATGCACAATTAGAAAAGCAATATTACCTGGAGATGTATAAATTTGGTTGTGTTGCGCGTAGCAATACGCCGCCTATTTCATTGCAGGCTATCTGGACAGCCGACAATGGCAACCTGCCTCCATGGAAGGGCGATTATCATCATGATCTGAATACTGAATTAAGTTATTGGCCCGGCTATACCGGCAATCATCTTGATCTAACTGTTTCGTATACCAATTGGCTGTGGAAAATAAAAGAAGTTAATAAAAAGTGGACGAAGCAATATTTTGATGTTGATGGCTTAAATGTGCCTGGTGTTACAACTATTTCTGGTAAAGAAATGGGCGGATGGATTCAATATTCCATGAGCCTTACCACCGCTGCATGGGTAGCGCAGCATTTTTACTGGCAATACAAATATAGTATGGACAGGAAATTTTTGATGGAAAAGGCTTATCCATATTTTACAGAGGTCAAAAAATTCCTTGGAAATATCGCAATTAAAAGTCGTAGCCAACAAGGTAAAATTCAACTTCCTTTAAGTTCAAGTCCGGAGTACCACAACAATTCAATAAACGCATGGTTCCATGATTTTACAAATTACGATCTCGCGCTGGTTAGTAATTTCTATCATGAAGGAGCTGAGATTATGAGTGATTTGTCCGGGAAGCACCCGGTTAAATGGGGCAATTGGCTACAGCAACAATTAAAGCTTCCACAGTTAGATTACAATGAAACTGGGTTAACCATTGCACCCGGACAAAACCTGGATGAATCTCACCGGCATCACGCACAATTGATGGCTATCTATCCATTAGGTTATTTAAGTCCGGATAACAATGACAGTATACAAAACAAAATTATATCCGCATCATTGCGTTGGTTAGAAAAAACGGGGACGCGCAACTGGTGCGGTTATTCATTTAGCTGGGCTGCCAGTATTTATGCAAGGGCAAAAGAAGCGGACAATGCTGCAAACATGCTCAAAATATTTGTGTCTAATTTCTGTTCATCCAATAGTTTTCATTTGAATGGCGATCAGAAAGGCGGGCAATATTCGTCTTTTACTTACCGGCCATTTACATTGGAAGGGAATTTCGCTTTTGCTCAGGGCGTCCATGAGATGCTCATTCAAGGCTATCATGGACATATAGAAATTTTTCCGGCAATTCCGCAATCATGGAAAAATGTTTCTTTTGATCATTTAAGAACAGCGGGTGCATTTCTTGTATCAGCCAAAAAAGAAAATGGTGTCAATACAGAAGTAACAATCACGGCAGAAAAACAAAATATGCTTTTAATAAAGCTTCCGTTTAAAACCTGGCTGGTGCAGGGCGTAGCAAGGGAAAAAATATTTGACAATGGCAATGGTATCAGCACAGTACTTTTGAAAAAGGGTCAAACCATTACTTTTAAAAATGGATACGAATAAAATAAACCTTTTATGAACAGGCGCGACTTTATAAGATACACAACACCGGTTATTATATTATTAGCCAATGGTAAAATAATAAAAGCCAGTGAAACCGATCCGTATGACTGGAGCAAGAAAAAAATAAAATTGCGTTTTGCAGTTGCTTCTGATGGGCATTATGGCGAACCTAAAACAGACTACGATAATTTTTATTCAACGGTGGTGAGCCGGGTAAATGAAGAACATGCTTCTAATCCTTTTGCTTTTTGTATGGTGAATGGCGATATTGTTCACAATGATAAAACCTTGTATCCCGCTGCAAAAGCGCATCTCGATAAATTACAAATGCGTTATTACGTTAGCCAGGGAAATCATGATCATGTAACACCGGATGAATGGAAAGGAATTTGGGACATACCCGTTAATCATGATTTCAAAATAAAGAAAACATCTTTTTTAATTGGTACTACTTCCGACGAGAAAGGAACCTACCTTCCGCCCAACCTGTTATGGATGGCAAATAAACTTGAAGAACACAAAAAGCAGGAGCATGTGTTTATCTTCCTGCATATTAATCCTGCAAAACAAACTGCTAATGCAGTTGATTGTCCAGAGCTTTTTAATGTGCTGGCAAAGTATCCAAATGTAAAGGCGATATTTAACGGACATGATCATGACCAGGAAGACGTCAAGCTAAAAAATAATATTCCTTTTATTTTTGATGCACATTTTGGTGGTAGCTGGGGCACTGCTTACCGCGGGTTTAGGGTAGTAGAATTAATGGAAGATAATTCGATGGTTACCTGGATAATGAATCCATTGGAGAAAATTAATGAAGCAGTTGTCTGAACTGGGATGTATG
>JBDUAY010000224.1:0-9245 GCA_040004415.1 Bacteroidota bacterium
CGACCGGATACTTTTTCAATGTACCATTCCTGGTTAAGCGAAATAGCACTGCCATTTGGCGGATAGGGGTTACCGGATGGGCCTGTTCTCTCCCAAAGTTGTATTTTACAACCATTATTTCCAGTGTTAAAAAAATCTGCGTCTAAATATTTATTTGGAAATTTTTTACTTTTGATTGTGTAGCCTCCCAATGGTCCTGATACCATTTTAACTATCCATACATTGTCTTTTTTTTCGGGTCCGATATTGTTAATACGAACAATTTCCCCATTTCCGCCGTCATCAACGTCAAGGTATTTACTGGTGCCAACAGCTTTGATTGTATAGTTCCCTTCATTAATTGACTGCTCAGCATGTGGGTAATGGGCGGAAGTAACTGAAATGAATTTATGATTTTTTTTTGATCCAGGGAAAATAAACCCTGTTATTGATACAAGCGCCCAGGCTGGTATCAGTAAAATTAATATTGCTTTCATTTGTTTTCTTTTTATTTAATAAATGTTCAAATTAAATAGATATCCGATATGTTACTAATACTGCTTTGGTCAGAGCTGTTTTTGTGTGACCTATTCAGGTCTATTAATTACTTACTGGTCAGGCTTAAGTATAAAATTATTCATCAAATACAGTGTACAATAACTACTTTTTTTTATTGCTAAGTGTATGGTATTAAGTAGAATAAAATTTTTATTTTGCTTTTACCAACACCTGAAACCAAAACCGGATGTGAGAACGTTTCCTGTTGGTCCCTTTCTCATAAAAATTCATTTCAAAAAAATAGTCGTTGCCATACTTTAAAGGCACCCAGCCATTAATTTGATGTGCGTTATTTAAAGCGAAAAGCTGATTTTGTCCCAAAGGGGTTGGTATTCGTAGGTCATCGGTATTGCAATCGGCACATTCGTATCTGGGGGTATTAATTTCTTCATCCTTTAAATTGTATCCTATCGAAAATTCCATATTTTTTATTTCATTGTAGCTTTTATTAAGCCCAATAGTTACCTCATTGTCGTCAACCTTCTTTATCCCTTTGGGAATATGCATTGGGTTTATTTTGCCTCTATCAAAAAATAAATGTGGATATTCCTTAAATTTAAAAGTAGTGTACCCAATTTTTTGGGTGACATTTTTTGGTGCGTAAACAGTGCTGCCTACTTTGGACCTTTTCAAATAAACTTCGCCATATAAATCTTCTTCATTATCGCCGGGTTTACCTCCTTCATCAATTTTTACGCCCTGAATCTTTGCCAATTTTAACTTAACATCGTATTTATAACTCGTAACGGGTTTCGGGCTACAGTCTTTACTGGCAATATTTGCACGGTATGTTACAGAGCATAAGTCGTCGCTATTAATATATTGCAGAATAAATTTTATCGGTTGTCCATAACTACCATTACTAAACGGTGTGAAATTTAGCATCCACTTTTTGATTTCGGATATGGAAGTCAGGTCACGTGGTTTACTTCCATTTAATCCAATACCGTATGCTTTAACAGAAATGCTTTCTTTTTCATAATCTTCCTTTGATTCTCTATCAACTTCAACATCCACATGCCCAAAATCAAGTTCGCCGATACCAATTTCAACGCCAAGTGCTGTAGACACTGCGCTTTTTAGTTCGCTGAATGTACCTGTTGATTCAAACATCACAAATCCAATGGCCCCGTAGATAACTGATTTAACGTAAGCAAGTGTTTGTGGAATTTGATTATCTGCGATCGGTTCTATAAGGGTTTTGTAGTTGTCATTTGTTGGTTCAACGGTTGCATCATAATATTCATGAACAATTCTGGCCAGTAGTCGTGATTTTTTGACCTGACTTTTGGAAGCTGTAATAACGTCAACATTGACATCTATTCCTGCTGGTATGCCTGTCAAAAGTGTCATTGCCTCTGGGGAAATGCCGGCACTAACCGTTATGCCCAGTTCTGTTTCCAGCTGCTGTACGGAGTTTATTTCAATGAATTCTATAAACGACGTTACCGATGGCAAGGTGCTACCAAGTTTCGTCATGTAGTTTCCACGAGCCGATAAGTAGTCGGTTCTGTCAAAACTTCCATCTCCGTCGTTATCGGCTACTCTTGGCGACTCCGGCAAAACTTTTCCATCAGTTCGTACGAACTCATTAAAGCTAACTTTATAAGGCATCCGTTTAAATTGTTTCGGCAATACGAATGTTTTATATGTGCCGCTTTTAATCAGTTCCAATCCATCAATCAACTGGCCGGGATAGATATTTGACTGCAAGCTTCCATCAAGAAGTGTAAACTGGGTTACTGTGTTCTCAAGGCGACTTATCGTTTCTGTACAACTGAGGTCATTGTCGTCATAGGTGCTTGCTTTACCGTTGGATGTTAATCTGCCGGGTAAATCCTTGTCTCCTGAATTGAGTTGTACCTCGCTGCCTTTTGATGTTGTGGGTTTGGTGGAAGAAAGCGGTGTGAGCAGTTTGCCAAGGGAGATTTTCTTTATGACTATTGCTGCGTGTGATATAATTTTTTCTGGTATTACTTGAGCATACAATTGCGTTGTTATTAAACTTGCAATTATAATTAATGACCTTTTCATTTTTAAGCGTTTTAGATTGTTTGGATTAATGTATAGTTGGTGACTTCCTACCCTTATTAATTATTTTCTTTTTTAGTTTCCGTGGGCGTGGAATTGTTTTCAGGTGCGGCTCCTTCTCCAGTTTTCGTAAAACGAAGTGTTCTTTCAGTTCTGTCCAGCTTTGATTTTAGAAAAAATCCACGCTTCTCTAATAGAAGTATTCCAGCTTCCTCGGTCGCAATAAACCTGACGCGTTTATGATTGCCTTTTTGCACACCTTTAATATTGTTGGCATCCAGTATCCGGGCACGTATGCTTGCACCGGCACCTGCCACAGAAATATCGCGAAGCGAACCTATTACCGCACCGTTTAAATTGGTGAGTTTGAGTAGGAAGGTGCAGCCATTGCATGTTGCAGTGTAATTACCATTGAAATTGGGTTGCGCCTGAAGCAGATAGGACTGCAAAAAAAGGGACAGGATGGTAATTGCTATCCCCTTTATAATGCTGTAGTGTTTCATCGTTTATTTTTTAGAATGGGTAAATGGCATAACAGTGGTTTAGGGGTGCCATTTTTATGGCGGATGGTTGGCACGGCGTATGGCGCAGCATTCACCCTCGAAAAGCTTCATGGTTAAAATTTTGTGTATTAATAAGGGAGTGTTGAGGGTAAGAATTATTGTATCGGAATTTTTCTATTCGCGTTCAGTATTCTATTCATTATCACATGGTTTGGATTAGGATGTAATATTGGGAACCCGAACTCATAATTTAATACCCACAATTGCGGGTATTTAGAGGCTCGTACTTAAGAAAAGCAATGTTGGTAGGTTTGCCCTGACTAAAAAGCTATCGATAGAGACTCTTCTGTCGCTACCTTACGTGTACTTAATAATACCTATTTGCGAGGCCGAAACACACAAGTTGCTTGCGAGATAGATATTGAGTGCCTGTCCGTGTACAGCTTTCGTTTCGTTGCCAAACAGTGACCGCCAGGTGATAGCGCCTATCTTACCATAGGGTACAACGGAGTTTTCGCAATGGTACTTGTGGGTTCCCTGAAAAAGTTTAACGGCGTTGATGGTAGCGGAGGTAAGTACGCCGGTCCCATAACTGCCACAATTAATATTGACTATCCCGCCACTATAGATTTCCCATGTTCCGCAGTAGCCAGCCCAGCCGGAGTTCCATTGAAAGGTGCCATAGATTTTTAGATCAATACCCGCACCATTTGTTAAATTGAAATTGCCAGATGACGCCAGTAATTTGCCACCAGCCGCGATTACTACCTGATCTATTAATTCTATTGCAGTATAGTTTATCTCATGGCTGTTTTGTATGGTGATTTCGCCTGACGCCTCTGTAGGGTTGACCGATGCGTCTGTCCACAAGGTTCCATTATACGTTTGCCAGCTGCCTGGATTGTTCCAATCACCGGATTGTTTACTGCGGTAATCGCCTGTAGTAGGCTGTGCCATGGATAGTACAGACATAATAATTCCTGTAAAAAGAAGTAGTGTTCTTTTCATGTAAAAAAGGTTTAATGCGTTAATGATACTTGGAAGGGTAGAAATAATTATTCAGGGAGGGATAATATTTACGGAATGATATTGGAAATTAACGGGGTTGTAAATATTAATAATTCTTGAAGTTATTTAATACGGTAGTTGCAGCCTATCCCATAAACAAGGTAGATTTCAATAATGCCTATCCTTTATCCCTATACTTCGCAGCCACTTCCGCCCTCGAATGCACATTTAGTTTGAGGTAGATGTTTTTGATATGACTGTTCAGTGTTTGTACCGTTATAAAACATTGCGTGGCAATTTGTTTGTAGGAAAGACCTTTGACCAGTAATTGCAAAACATCTTTCTCCCTGTCTGTAAGCGAAGCGTTGTTTAAAGAGATGGTTGTTTTTTTTTGCCCGGCATAAAAGTAATGCAGCACTTTTGCTGCTACCATTCCGTTCATGGCCGATTCTCCTTTGTATACGGCATGAATGGATTCTAAAATTTTCTCGTTAGAATCTTTCTTTAACAAATATCCGTTGGCACCCGCCTTTATTGCACTGAAAATTTTATCCTCTTCTTCAAACATGGTGAGCATAAGTATTTTAATAGTTGGCCAGCGTTCTTTTATTTGCCACACGCCTTTAATGCCGCTAATACCCGGCAGATCAATATCCATGATTACTACATCGGGCTTTTTTTCTGTAAAACGCAATACCAATTCATTGCAATTTGGAAGCTTGTGAATCAGCCGCAAGCTTTCATCCAACTGTAAAATAATAGAAAGCGTTTGCCGGTAGGTTGCATTGTCTTCTATAATTGCGATGTCAATCATGATGTATGAAAATAACTATTGTGCCATCGTTTTCCTATCCCATGTATTAGGTAGTTTAAAAGGAAAGGGTAGCCGGATAGTTATTTTCACTCCCTGGTTCGCCCCAGCATCACACAGTAGTGTTCCGCCAATTTCTTCAATTCTCTGGCGCATATTTTTTAATCCGTTTCCTGTACCGTTTACGCTGCCATTAAACCCTTTTCCGTCATCAGTAATTTCCATAATAAATGTATTGTGCTGTATACCTGCCGTTACACAACAATTGTCAGCACCGGCGTATTTGCAGCTGTTGTTGATGGCTTCTTTGGCTACCAGCATCAGCGCCTGCCGTATTTCACCCGGCATAACAAGCGTTTTATCTATATCAGTGTGTCTTATTTGAAAACAGCTATTTTTTGCGGCGCAGGCAGGTGCGGCATACCGGCTTATTTTTTCTGTAAGGCTGCCAAAACTATCGTGCTGCGGACTGGAAGCCCAGGCAATCACATCCAGTTGCTCTATGATGTCTGTGGCGGTTTCATTAATAAGTCCTGCAATAATGGTATTTCCCGGATTTTTATGAATAATTTCTGCGTAGGCTTTTACACTGCTTAAAGATGCCCCAATATCATCGTGCAGATCCCGGTGGATGCGGTTGCGCAATTTGTATAATTTGGCTTGCTGCTCTAGCTTATAGCGGAAAAGCAAATATATGCCAAGGGCTGCAATAAGAAGCAATACAACCAAAAACCACCAGCTCCTGTACCAGGGTGTTAGGATTGTAAAACTGAAAATACCTGGCTTGCTCCATTGTTTGCGGTCGTACGTTGCCTGCACGGTAAATCGGTAATTGCCAGGTGGAAGCTTACTGTATTGGGCGGTGTTTGCTCCTTGCTGATATATCCAATTATTATCTATGCCTTTTAGTTGATACCTGAAAACTGTTTTGGTAGCCAACAGAAAATTATTGGTAGTATATTCAATAAGGATATTATTATCTGATGCTGGCATGCGTGTGGAGGAAGCAAGCAGTCTGTTATTGCCATGCACCGCAAACCCGGCAATAAGAACAGGAGGCACAGCTGGTGAAAGTATCAATGAATCCGGATGAAAATAATCAATACCATTCATACCCCCGAAGTACAATGTGCCGTCTTTGCCTGCGCAGGCCGAGAGGGAATTAAAACCGGTATTTATCAGGCCATCGCTCTGGTCAAAATTTAGAAATGTTTTAGTGGTTGTATCAAAACAGCTCAGGCCCTTGCTGGTACCCAACCATAAGCAGCCCCTTGCATCTGGCTGTATGGTATTTACGGTATTGCTTAAAAGGCCATTGCTCACAGAATAATTGTAGAACCGGTTTGCTTTGCGGTCCCAGTAGTCTAATCCTGCATCTGCCGTGGCTATCCAATAGTTACCCTTTTTATCTTGAAACAGGTATTTTAAGGAACTACTGCTGATGCTGTAAGGATTGTCTTTGGCGGGCAGGAAACTGGCACTCACTCTTTTTTTCTTTGTATCGTAAATATGAAGGCCGTTTATACTAGCAGTAAGAAAATTACCATCTGGCATTACAACAGCAAACTGAATCATCTGTTGCTGCGTTGACAACGGGTAATTATTAGCGCCTTCAAAAGAATATGCACTTCGCAACCAAAACTTACCGGCACTGCTTATTAAATGGGGTACGTTCAAAAAATTTTTAAGCAATGGCCAGGTTACAGCTGGCCGCTGCTTGTTTTGGGGCTTAGCACCCGATAATATAAAACAAAGATAGGCGGAGTCTGCGGGTGTAAAATAAGTGATTGGGTTGCCGGTTATCTCCAGTACCACAGACTGGAGATTGTCATATTGTTTGAAATGATTTTCAAACCCGTCTTTGTGAACTGTATGGTTGCTATCTACAGTAAATTGATTGCCTGCAAGGCTTTTAACCAACAGGCTGCCTGAGCGCAGGGTGTTCATACTCTGGGCAGCCTTGTTAAACGATGGTATCTGTTCTTCATATTCAACATTTTTAAAGTTAGATGAAAGTTTGAAATAGCAAAGCCCGCCACCAAATGTGCCCACCCAGTACACGCCATGCCTGTCGCGGATTATAGTTTGCATCGAATTAACCGGCAGTGAGTTGGTTTTATTATTCGCATGCCGAAACTGATAAAATGATCCCTGCTGATAATCGTATTGAATAAGGCCAGACTGCCCGGCCATCCATAAATATTTACCTGGTTCTTCCAGTAAAGCATGTATATCAATAGCGCCGTTATTGTCGTCAGAAACCAGTTTGACACCTATCTTTTTACCATTCATGTAAATATTTTTATTGGTTGTGGCCCATACAATGCTGCTCGCATCAAAGTAGATTTGATTGGTAAATTGCTGCCACAAACCTAATCGGGCTGCTTCGGCCAAACTAATAAACCTTGCTTTTTTAAGCTGCCAATCAATTACAACGGAATGGTTATACACCTTTTCTTTTGTGGATGATGATGAGCCCCCTGCTAAATAAATAAGTCCATTTTTATCGGTCGCAAATTTTGCCATTTCATCTGCAGCAAAACCAAATGGCTTTTCCGGAAGATTTACCACAGCATAAACACCGCTTGTTTTATTAAAGACATAAATAGATGTTTTAGGATAAGTGCTTGCGTAGATAAGTAATATTGAATCGTTTACCAGCAGTATATCCTTAATGTATTCCGGCATTTCTTCGCGTGGTACAGGATAACGATGGATTTTTCCTGATAATGGGTCTAAACTGTTTAATCCTTTTTCTGTTCCAATCCAAAGCATTCCTTTTATATCTTCCTTAATGCAATGGATATGCGTGCCCGAAAGGCTATTGCTATCTTTTGGATCATGCGCATATAACCGGAAATGATAACCATCATACCGGTTCAAACCCCGGTGTGTACCAATCCATAAAAATCCTTCTTTGTCCTGGAGCAGTGAATAAACAATGTCTCCGGCAAGGCCATCTTTGGATGTTAAACAATTAAAACGAATAGCGGACTGGGCAGTCAGCGGCAAGGTGTACTTAATGGCCAGTATGAAAAAGAAATATAGCGGTAAACCCTTCATGCTTTAAGTTATCAACATGCAGGCACTTGTGCAAATATTTTTATTTATACACGATGCATACTGAAATACATTTGAGCAGATAATTTTTATCAAATGTTGACCTTGCTTTCCAAACTTTCTTGCTGCTGACTGCCCCAACATACAAGTGTGTAATGCAACGGATGACAGGGATGGGTAAAATGCCATGTCCCAACCCCATTTATAGTATAAAAATCTGCTTTTCATCAAACTAAAAACTATCTTATCTTGCATTAATTTCTCAACCATATGATTAAGCAACAGGAAGTTCTCAACGATGTAGTAATCAAATTTGCAGGTGATAGCGGTGATGGTATGCAGCTAACAGGGAGCCAGTTTACCAACAATACGGCCCTGATGGGTATAGACCTCGCCACGTTCCCCGATTTTCCAGCTGAAATACGTGCGCCACAAGGTACCCTGCCCGGTGTGAGCGGTTACCAATTACGCTTCAGCAGTGATAGAATATTTACACCCGGTGATGAATGCGATGTACTGGTGGCCATGAACGCTGCAGCATTGAAAGCAAACCTTCGGGGCTTAAAAAAAGGCGGTAAAATTATTGCCAATACAGATGGCTTCGATAGTAAAAATCTTCGCCTGGCTAACTATCCTGATGGTGTAAACCCATTGGAAGATAATAGCCTTGAAGGTTATACCGTGTTTAAGATGGACGTTACTAAAATGACACGCGAAGCCCTGAAGGATATTACAATGGGTATGAAGGAAAAAGATCGCGCAAAAAATATGTTTGTGCTGGGATTTTTATACTGGATGTATAACCGCGAAATGGAAAATACCATCCAGTTTCTTAAAGACAAGTTTGGCAAAAAACCAGAAATCTACGAGAGCAACGTAAAAGCATTACAGGCCGGTTATTTTTTTGGCGATACCACGGAAACGTTTACCACTACTTATAAAGTTGAAAAAGCAAAAATGCAGCCGGGCGTTTACCGCAGCATCATGGGTAACCAGGCACTCGCCTATGGATTGATTGCCGCTTCACAAAAAAGCGGTTTGCCGTTGTTCCTGGGTTCTTATCCTATTACACCGGCATCAGATATTTTACATGAACTGGCCAGGTATAAAACTTTTGGAATAAAAACTTTCCAGGCAGAAGATGAGATAGCTGCCATTACTTCTGCTATTGGTGCATCATATGGTGGCAGCCTTGCGGTTACTACTACTTCTGGCCCGGGTATGGCATTAAAAGCAGAGGCCATGGGGCTTGCCATGATGATGGAAATTCCTTTGCTGATCATAAATGTGCAGCG
>JBDUAY010000636.1:0-2762 GCA_040004415.1 Bacteroidota bacterium
AAACAATAAAACAAAACCCTGCGCTTTTTCCTGCGGTGAAATATTATTGAGTGTGTTATTTACAACCGGCGTAGTAATATCAAGCGGGCGCGGTTTCATAGCTGCACCAGTTTGTATCCTGATATTTTTCCATTGAATCTGCGCACCACCTTCTTTCTCTCCAACCGCATGTACCTGTAATGCGATAAATCCTTTTGGCGTCATATCATCTACCAGGTAAGACACAGGAATATTATTCACCCAGGTCCTGATGATATTCCCGGTTGCTTCGATGTGGTATTTATTCCAGCCGGTTTTATTGAATGCTTTTTTTGCGGCAGGATTTATTTCTGTCTGGTACAACCAACCCCTGCGGGCCTCATCATAAATGCCACCAGACCATCCCCGGTCAGAGGGATCTACTTCTACCTGGTAACCGTGTACCCTGCCATTGTTATAGTCGGGCGTTGATTCACTTCTGATCTGAATACCCGAATTCATATCGCCTACTTTCAATTCAAGCTCCAGTATAAAATCGCCATACAATTGATCAGTAGCTAAAAAAGAATTCGGCTCTCCTGTTACGGTTGAACCTGTAATGGTACCATTGGCCACCTGGTATTTTGCTTTTCCATTCAACTGGTGCCATCCTTTTAAAGTTTTTCCATCAAACAAATTTTTCCAGCCTGCTGTTTGTGCAAAAACGTAACTGCTGGCCAATAGCAGGAATATAACCACTGTATTTTTTTTCATTGTATTATTTTTATGCTTACGAATATGTTATTGATTTTGAGAATATTATTTGCGCAGGCCTTTATACTGTTCATATGTCAGTCCGAACATAATAAAAGATCCATAACCAAAGCCGGTTCCCTCCACTATTTTTCTCGTGAGATAGTATTCTTTATCTCCAACGCAGGTTCCGCCGGAAACATTTGCAGGCACAAGGTAAGGCCCTGCCGCATCTGGTATCAAACCTTGTTTCTGCAATCCTTTGTAAGATAAATCAACCATGGGCAGATATTTCTTCTTGTCAAGAATATTCATTTTTAAACCCTTAACGATTGCATACGAAAACATTGCCGTGCAGGAGCTCTCCTGGAAATTTTTTGGATCACCCGGTAAAGTAACTAACTGGTACCAATAACCGGTTGCAGCATTTTGCCAGGGTGCCACTTTTTCAATATAATTTCTAAATGCTTTTTCAAACGGTTTCCAGTATGTTGATTTCCGCCCAACTGCTTCTAAAGCATCCGCAAGACTCATACCTATCCAGGCATTTCCCCTGGCCCATACCTGGCTGCTTTTTCTTGTTACCGGATCTGGCCAACCTTTTACACTGCAACCATCATCGTAATCTATATTGTCTGCATCCCACGCATGCACCCATAAACCAGATTTTTTTTCTGTCAGCATTTCATTGTGTACATTAAATTGTTGCAAAAAATCAGCAATGTACTTTTCATCTTTTGTAAGCCGGTACATTTCAAGTAAAAACATACTGAGCATATATACGGTATCATCCCATAATTCAACCGTTTCTGCACGGTGAGAAACACCACCGTTTGCAGCACGTGGTATCTTCAGGTAATCCCCATAGATTTCATTCGCTTTGTCAAGATATTTTTTATCGCCAGTAATTCTCGCAAGGAAGGCCATGCCATGTGCGGAGGCTACTGCATTGGGATGTTTGCCATTGGCTACAGCGTATGTACTGTCCATCGCAGTTTTTATATAATCAAGATACCGTTGCTTTTCTCCTCCTTGTTTTGCATCGTACAGTTGCACAAGCGAATGCAAAAACGTTGCCTGGCCCCAGTCCCATTTATATTTTCCTGCAGGCATATAAACATTTCGGCCATGTGCATCTACTGAATCAACCCATGTTTGAGAAAAGGTTGCAGTAAATGACAATGACATGCAACATACAGCGATAATCAATTTCTTTTTCTTCATTTTTCTTTATATTACTTACCTGTATTTTTCAAGTATCGGTTTGCCCAATTCCTTTCCGTCAACCATAAATA
Organism: Bacteroidota bacterium; assembly: GCA_040004415.1. Lineage (GTDB taxonomy): Bacteria > Bacteroidota > Bacteroidia > Chitinophagales > Chitinophagaceae > JACMLD01. Next base: position 2,007 of record JBDUAY010000636.1, read on the forward strand.
AAAAGTCAGCCGGCATTGGAACGGGGTTGTAATAATCCAGCCTTTTCTTTTGCAAAACATCTGCTTTAACGCCCAATTTACCCGCATCCGTTGTAACTGAAATATCCGCAATGCCGTCTTTTTCCTGGACTGAAATGGGCGCATGTAATACCTTATTCCTGAATTTTTCAAAATCTGCACGGGTCTTTATTCCTTCCGCAACCTTCCACCACATGGCAACGGCAGCTTTTCCATTATCCGGGTGGCGAAGTGTAATGCGTAATACGCTATTATTTTTCAAAACAAATTTTTCCCTCTGTGGCTCAAATTTATAACCGTCGTTATAAAGAGACGCTTTCACCCCACCCGCATTGTCCCACAAAATTTTGAATGCAATAGCAACATCTTCAAAGCGGGCAAAGAAAGTATTCGATTCATCAAATGATGCAGAAGCTGCAATGGCAGGTTTGTCAATTTGATGATTGCCCATCCAAAGCTCATCGAAAACATCTGGCAGAATAATCGTAGAGTTCAGGTACGGATTAATACAATTATGATCCTTCTCTCCCGTCGCCAGCATCACAAATTCATTTTTATTTTGGGCTGATTGTATAAACGGCATCAAATGTCTTGTTTTATTCCAGCCGCCATCTTTTGGATAATTTGCCGGCATCCGTTGTTTCATTTTTTCACCCATACCGTCTGCACTCCAGGTACCATAATGATCATCCCTTCCTTCCATATCATAAACAATATTGGGCATTTCAGGAATGCGCG
>JBDUAY010000225.1:0-9241 GCA_040004415.1 Bacteroidota bacterium
AAGATCGTTACAGGGATCATTGGCACGACCAGCACGAAGCAAATGAAGAATGGAGGCACCATGGCAGAGGACATGGCCATGATGGAAAACATTAAGAACCTGGATTACATACAATAGTTATTCAAACTAAGATTTATATAAAACCGTTTCGGCTGTAAAATGCTGAAGCGGTTTTTTATTCAAAATAAGCCCGTCATTTGAAGAAACTGGCCAGTGCTAAAAAGTATACAACAGCAGGATCAACTTTGATAGGTTATCCCTATTTTTGGCACTCAATAAAACGCTGTATGAGAAAAATATTTTTTACATCAGGGCTCTTCATTGCTTCATTAATAATAGTAACATTTTCTTTCGGACAAACACTGCAATTGCCAACCGGATTTACCTCCAGCATTGTTGCTGAAGGAATTGGCGCTGCAAGACATATTGCTGTTACAAAACAAGGTGGCATATATGTTAAACTTGGAAGGCTAAAAGACGGCAAAGGAATTATTTACTTACGGGATATGAAAGATGGTAAGTTTAACCAGCAGCTTGCATTCGGCGATTACCCCGGTACAGGCATTTGCATAAAAGGAAATTATTTATACGCATCTTCTAATGATGATGTATACCGTTACGAACTGGATCAGAACGGAGCGGTTACAAACCCGGAAAAGCCAGAGAAAATTGTTACCGGGTTGGTAAACCATAACAGGGATAATTCAAAATCTATAGCAGTTGATAACAATAACAACCTGTATGTAAATGTTGGTTCTTACGCCAACGCCTGTTTGATTAATCCTCCATCAAAAACAGCACCCAATCCTTGCCCGATCCTTGACTCTGTTGGCGGTATCTGGCAGTTCAAAGCCAATAAACCAAATCAGCAATACAAAGATGCCGTTCATTATGCAACCGGTTTTAAAAATGTAGTTGGATTAGACTGGAACACGCAAACAAATTCTTTGTTTATCATGCAGCATGGCAGGGGCGACCTGCACAATTTATATCCTGAGTTTTTTACTGCCGCGCAGGATGCCTTATTGCCTGCAGAAACCATGTATGAAGTACGCAAAGGCGCTGATGGCGGATGGCCGTACGAATATTATGATCCTGCGCAGCACAAAAAAATATTGGCCCCTGAATATGGCGGTAATGGTAAAAAAGCAGGCACGCACAAAGCAATTGATCCACTGGTTGCTTTTCCGGCGCACCTGGCACCGGATGGATTGTTATTTTATACCGGCACCAGGTTTCCTGCTAAATATAAAAATGGCGCGTTCATTGCTTTTCATAGTAAATCAACTGAATTGCAACAAGGCTGGCTGGTAGCGTTTGTTCCTTTTGCGCATGGAAAACCTTCCGGCAAATGGGAAGTTTTTGCAGATAATTTTTTAGCAGGAAAAGAACAGCATAAACCCTGCGGACTTGCACAAGCGCCCGATGGTTCCATCTATATTACAGATGATAACGATGGATTTGTTTATAAAATTCAGTACGGTAAATAGATGCCTGTCGGTATAGGACCGTTTTAAAAGGAAACATTAATTATGTTTACTTTCAGACAGGTAAAGAAGGCGCATGCGCAAGTAAAAAGTGGTGCAGATTTTCCAAAGTACATTCAGGATATGCAACCTTTTGCGGCGATTGTGCTCAATCAGGCGTTGAAAAAACCAGGTAGTTAATAAAATAACAATGACATCTCCATCCTATCACAAAGCAGGCACTGTAATACTAATTGAAGCAATTCTTTTTCGTGGATGTTAAGAAGAAGACCGGGCGATGAACCGGCATACAATTTTATTCATGTATTTAAGTGAAAATTAGATTTTTGTTGTTAATGGCTGATTTTTATAACCTTAAAATTGCCGTATATGCTTGCAAATGCAACCCTGAAGGCATTTGTTCCAACAGTAATGCCAGCGAAAGCAAAATTATTTTACCGTGATGTGTTAGAATTTACATTCCTGCACGAGGACAATTATGCATTGGAGTTTGACACCAATGGAATTTTACTCCGTGTGAGCATTGTGCCTGAACTAAAACCACATCCATTTACAGTTTTAGGTTGGAACGTTGCAGACATTTCCTCCACGATTCAGTCTTTAAATAAAAAAGGTATTGATTGCGAAAAATATAGTTTCCTGGAACAAGACGGCAATGGTGTTTGGACAGCTCCGGGTGGAACAAAAGTTGCCTGGTTTAAAGATCCTGACGGTAATATTCTTTCGCTGACGGAAGTTTAATTTTTTTTGAAAATATCGGCGCCCGCTTCGGGTAATACTGTTTAAAGAAATAGCAATGAAAAAATTAATTCTATTTTTTTTGATTTCAGCAGGTATTATAACCGGCTGTAAAAGTTATCTTACTCCTGATCTGTCCAGTCAGCTAAAGAATGATTTAGCAAACCGTTTGCGTAAGATTAACTCAGTCGTTGTTATTGATTCTTTTAAAGTAGTTGGTGTTGATACGATAGTGCCCAGGATGGGTAAAATTATAGACGACACGATTTATATACGGCAACTTCGTTCAGTGCAGGAACAGCTTGCGCATGCTATGATGAGAACCCGGAAAGATAGCATAGAATATTTTCAGGATGAAGTGAGCTATATGACCGGGCAGATCGACAGCCTGACCGAATCAATAAAAACAGCAGATACAACCCATAAGTTTGGCATTTTAGCCCGTTGTAATTACCAGGTGAGTAAAAATGGTAAACATACAAGCGGTTCCCTTTTTTATTTTATCCAGAACAATGGTTATATATTCAATGGTGAAATGCTGGATTCTTTTCTTACAAGATCCTGCCAGGCAATAAAATAATTGCTGCTCCAATCAGATATTCTAATTAATACTGCTCAATCTTTGCTGTTGCCGAATCATTTTCGGATAGTAATGCTGTGACTGATTATCATTGATGTAAGGTTTTGTGCAGCAGCATGACCACCATTTCCACGGTAAAAAAACAAAACGGCGGCATATCGATTTTTATGATATTTGTGATAATATGATACGCTGGCGGTGTAGAAAATACAGGAAAGAGGTGATCATTTGCAAACTGCCAGCAGGTATTTGCCTGACCTTATTGGTTTTATTATTTGTTGGGTCAGTCAGTGCCCAGAACATCCCACCGATGACATACCTGGGTATTGAGCAGGGGTTGTCCAATAATTCTGTACGTACCATACTGCAGGATACCAAAGGTTTTATATGGCTGGGTACCTACGATGGGTTGAATCGTTATGATGGAAATACTTTTAAGATTTTCAGGAACAAGTATAACGACTCGTTATCGCTGATTAATAATGTACTGACGGCATTAGAAGAAGATAAAGCCCATCAATTATGGATTGGTACCAGGCAGGGCGCTTGCTTTTACAATTCACTGGAAGATAAATTCCATCATTTAACTATAGTTGGACCCGATAAGAAAGTAGCTGTACTCAACAATGTTATCAGGGATATTAAAGCAGACGAATTGAACAATGTTTTTGTTGGTTCGGAAACGCAGGGTTTGTTTGTTTGTGAAAATGGGAAATTTCCTGCAAAAAGAGTAGCCATTGCTAATCATCCTGAACTGGCATCTTACGGAGTACAGGCAATTGTGACTGATGCGCACTCAAAAACATATGCCTTTTTGCAAGGCAAAGGGTTATATCAATACGACTATAAACTACAACAGCTTGTTTTATTAAACGCGGCAGTTGAGCGGGCTTACGCAATAGTTGATGCTAAATCAACCTTGTTGATCGGCGCAGGCCCGTCTCTTTTCCAATTTGATAAACATTCTGGTTCCATCACAAAAATTGGAAGTATTGATACTTCAATTCATTCCAATAATATAATATGGGCCTTGTTACAGGATAGCAGTGGCAAAGTATGGATTGGCACAACCGAAACTGGGGCAGAAGTATGGGATATACCAACTGGAAATAAAAGGCACCTTACCGCAGGTGATAACAAGCAGTCTTTAACTTCAAGCGGCGTGTATTGTGTGTACGAAGATCGCCGCATGCGCAAATGGATCGGTACGTCCAGGGGAGGGATAGACATTTTTGATCCCCAAAAGCAAAATGTAGAAACCATCGCCCATGATCCTGCAAATCCTGCAAGTATTACCGGAAACTTTGTATCAGCAATATTTCAATACAGTGATAGCGTACTTTGGATTGGCATTGAAGGCAGAGGGCTTAATGCATGGAATCGAAAAAAAAATACTGGTTACCCACTAAAAGAAATTAAAGAAAGAGACGCGTTGGCTTCAGAATTTATTGTAGATATTCAAAAAGATTATACCGGCGATATTTGGTTGACTTCATTTGTGAACTGCATATACAGGTACCGCGCGCAAAAAGATAAATTTGAACATTATGATCTGATAAATACTGACGGGGAAAAGCGCAGTAAAGTGGCATTTCGCGTTTACCAGGATCGCGAAAAAAATCTATGGGCAACCTCATTACGCCGGGCAGATGTAAAAGGCGCACTTTATCTCTTCAACAGAACAACAAACAGTTTTGAACTCTATGATAGCCAACTCTCCGATTTGTTTTGCCTGGCAGAGGACACAACAGGTGATTTTTGGGGAGGCGGCCTGACACATGTAATTAAGATTGATAAAAAAAATAAAGAAAACAAATTTTATTTTATTGGTAACACAGTGAGAGGATTGTTTCGCGACAAACCCAATGAACTATGGGTAGCAACTGAAGGCGGAGGTTTGATTTTATTCGATCCATTAAAAAAGGAAATTGTAAAAAGATATACAACGGACGATGGGCTTTGTAATAATTCCATAACAGCTATAGTGGACGATAAAAAAGGAAACCTTTGGTTAAGTTCTTATAACGGACTTTCGTGCTTTAATCGTGACCGGCGCACCTTTACTAATTTCTCAAAGTATGACGGCTTGCAAAGCAATCAATTTAATTTTAATGCAGCATTATTGCTGAACACAGGTGAACTTACATTTGGCGGCATAAAAGGGCTGAATATTTTTTACCCTTCTGCCATTTTACCTGTGTCCACAAAATCAAAATTGTACCTGACAACTATTAATATTAATGGTGCTGATATAAATATTGATAACCCATTTGTTACAAAAGCAGATTCAGAAAAAATCACTCAACTTCGTGTTCCCTACAATGATGCAGTTTTCAGATTTGAGTTTTCAAGTCCTGAATTTTCAACTCCAGACAAAATACAATATGAGTACTTCATGGAAGGCTGGGACAAGCGTTGGAACCATGCTGGCAAGGATCGCACTGCCTTGTATACCCATTTAAATGAAGGTACGTACACATTTAAAATTAAAGCAAGTTCAGCCAATGGGGCCTGGAATGGCAACGAAGTATCACTAAATATTCGTGTGTTACCTCCGTGGTTCAGGTCATGGTGGGCATATACAATATACACTTTAATTATTCTTACCACTGTGTATGCATTCTATTATTACCGGGTAAGGCAAAGGCAATTAACGTATGAGGCCAGTGTTGCGCGGTTAAATGCAGATCGTGAGAAGTCGGAGCGCGAGAAAAAACAAGCCGAACTTGATAGGGAACTGGCGGAACATAATAAAGACAAAGCTGAACATGGACTTGTACTTGCAGAAAAAGAGACTGACAGAGTAAGGCTTGAAAAGGAAAATGAAATCAATGAAAGAAGAAATGCTTTTTTTACCAATATATCACATGAATTCCGCACACCACTTACATTAATTATTAATCCCGTAAAGGATTTGTTGCAAAACGAGAAATTCGCCGGGCAACAAACCGGAGAGAATGAGTTGAACATTGTTTACCGTAATGCACGCCGCTTGTTAAGCCTGGTTGACCAGCTTTTGTTGTTTCGTAAAGCAGAAAGCGGCGTTGATACACTTAGAATTTCAAGGCTCAATTTTTACGATTTATGTAACGAAGTGTATCTCTGTTTTGTGCAACAGGCAAAAGCCGGGAATATCGGCTATAGCTTTGATTGCAGTAATACTTCTTTGCAAGTGTATGCGGACAGGGAAAAAATTGAAATTGTACTGTATAATCTTATTTCCAATGCGCTGAAGTACACGCCCTCCAATGGAAATATTGTTTTCAAGGTAACAGAAGATGAATTGAAAGTCAATATATCTGTATCGGATACAGGTTGTGGTATTGCAGCGGAAACCGGTGCCAGGTTATTTGAAAAATTCTATCAATCAGCTGGCTCAGGTGTAAGACCCCAACCGGGCTTTGGTATAGGATTATACCTGGTTAAACATTTTACGGATCAGCACCACGGACATATTTCATATCAATCTGAACAGGGACGGGGTACAACCTTCAGCCTTGAAATATTAAAAGGCAAGGATCACTTTAATGGTCTTTCCATTCATGAGGAAGATACAAACACTCCGGTCTTTTTAAATGAGCTGGCAGTAACAGAAGAAACACGAACCGGCAAACAAAATGAAACAAGCCCATTGGGTGAAATTGTTACCAGCAAACAGTCAATGCTGATAACGGATGATGATGAACAAATGCGTAATTATATAGTAAGCATTTTTAACCAGCGATTTGTTATTTACGAGGCGTCAGATGGTGCTGAAGGTCTGCAAAAAGCAAAAGGATACCTTCCTGATATTATTATTAGTGATATTAAGATGGAAGGTGGTGATGGTATTGATTTTTGTCGCATAGTAAAAAACGATACTGCTTTAAATCATATCCCTGTAATATTATTAACGGGAACACCATCAGATAATGTAAGACTGGAAGGGGTAGAAGGAGGTGCCGACGATTATATTACCAAACCTTTTGACAAAGACTTACTGATTGCCAGAGTAGGTAACCTGCTGAAGAGCAGGGACAATTTGCAAAAATATTTCTATAATGAAATCACGCTTAACCGCAATGACCTTAAAATTTCAGCGGAATACAAAGAATTTCTCGACAAATGCATTTCCATTACCACTGCCCACCTGCATGATGAGCGGTTTACCGTAAAAGACCTGGCAAGGGAGTTGGGTATGAGTCATTCTTCAACCTACAAGAAAATCAAAGAAATCTCGGGCCAGTCAGTAAATGGCTTTATCCGTTTTATCCGTCTGCGAATGGCGGCTGAACTTTTTATCAATACCAACGATAATATTGGACGGATTTCATTCCAGGTCGGGATAACCGACAAAACCCATTTCCGGGAACATTTCACCAGACTTTTTGGCCTGTCTCCGGCCGACTATATCAAGAAATTCAGGAAACCTTTCAACAGGGATTATCATTTCGACAGGAATTCTTTCGGCAACAAGACCGATTAAGTTCTTCAATCGGCCTGCTTAAAAAAACAAATCATTTTTGTGGTGTTATTCTTAAAAATAAGAATTTGCCCTCTTTTTATCAGAATGCCCCCCTTATAAATCGTCGCTTGCAGTCTTAGTTTTGGTTTTGCAAACAAAGCTAAACCAATTTAGTCTTTTAAAAAGCCAAACGATTGTATATGAAAATTGAAAACATGAAGGGCTTCCGCAACCCGATTTTCAAGAAAAATAAGCCTGTTCAACCCCGTTCAGCAGGTCAAAAGTCTCCTCGGTTTACCAACTACGATTTCCCTACAATTTTTTAAACTAAAAACTGCTATTATGAAAAGTTTGCTATGCACTTATAATAGAAAGGGTTTTGCGGAACTCCTTCCCGTAAAAGCCTTGCTTTGCGCCTTTTTATTATTGTTCTTTTCTTTTTTGAATGCTCAATCACAGACTTTTTCCGGAACAGTAACGGATAGTGCGGGCATGCCACTGGCCGGTGCAACAGTTAAAGTGAAAGGAACAAACCAGGCTGTTGTTACAAACAGTAGAGGAAGTTTTACCATCACCGCAAAACCTTCCGCCAAATTAATTATTAGTTATGTAAACTTTAAAGACCGCGAAATTGCTGCCGCCAACTGGATTGCAGTCATTAAACTACAGCCATTAGATAAAACATTAGATGATGTAATTGTAGTGGGATATGGCACCCGCAAAAAAGCGACACTAACTGGCGCTATTGTGCAAGTAGGAGAAGAGGTTTTTAAAGACCGGCCTTTGCCAAATGCAGTAACAGCGTTACAAGGCACCATTCCGGGACTTAATATCACCCGCACTTCGAGCAGGCCGGGTAATGAGGGTTTGGCCATTCAGCTAAGAGGCGCCTCTTCTGTTGGTGCAGTTGATCCATTGATTATCATTGACGGCGTGCCGGTTATAGGCACATGGGAATTAAGTCAGATCAATCCAAATGATATAGAAACTGTTACCGCATTGAAAGATGCGTCCGCAGCAATCTATGGAGCGAGGGCACAGGGCGGTGTTTTGCTGGTAACCACTAAAAGGGGGAAAGGAGGCAAAATGCAGGTAAATTTTACAACAGATGCGGCATTAAATACCATCGGTATCAAAGTGCCATGGGCCTCTATGCCGCAATGGGCTTCATTATACCTGCAGACTTCCACTTCAGATAAAAGAGATTTGAATGGTAATCCCGTTGAATGGTTTCCCCAATGGACAAAAGACAATCTTACCCGGATGGCCGCTGATTCCTCGTTTGATTATACTGACCCAAGTGGTATCGTTCACCATTATGCAGATAACAACTGGCAGAATGCCCTGTATGGCCCATCCTGGTCAACACAGCAGAACTTATCAATAAGAGGCAGCAGCGGCAAGACCGCCTATATGTTGTCTGTCGGTTACGCAAATAATAAGTCATTATTAAAAACGGCCTATGATGGGGAAAAGAAATACACAATCAGATTTAATTATGATTATAATATATCCGAAAAGGTGCGGTTGGAAACTGGTGTGTCGTTCGACAACCGGACGGTTCAAAGTCCCCGGAACGGTATTGGCAACGGCTATTTTGATGCACCCATATTTCCAACGTATAATAAACTGGGTCAGTTCTATGATGATTACGGCTATAGAAACCCGGTCGCATTTACCCAGGTGGGAGGTACTGTTAAAAATGCAGAAGGGATTATCCGTTTAAATGCAAAACTAACGGCGGAAATTATCAAAGGCCTTAAACTAACAGGTACTGCTGCAGTAACAAAAAGAGATGGATGGAATAAAGCCTACAACCAAAGTTTTTCATTCTATAACTGGCTGGGTACACTCATTACTTCCAACCAGTACGCGCCACCCAACAACCCGGCGCTTACGGAGACCATTGGTAATACTATTTATCAAACCTATGGTGGGCAACTGGATTACACAAAAACGGTTGGCAGGAACCATAATTTTTCACTCATGGCT
>JBDUAY010000009.1:0-29556 GCA_040004415.1 Bacteroidota bacterium
TTCACTTACACTCGGTGGAAAATATTTGCTGGTGATGGAATTGCGGAAGTGAAAAGATGTATGAAGTAAGATGCCGGAAACCCGGCTTCCTGCTTCTTCCTCACAACATCAGCGCTTCTAAATTCTGCTGCTTTTCTTTGCCCCAGTATTTCAATTTGTCTTTTAATACTTCCTGGACAGTTTTAGTAGTTACTTTTTTCCCTTTGGCAGGAGCTTTTAATTGAGAGGCGGTAACGGGTACAGCAGCAACCTTTGTAGCAAACCAACTAACGTGCTGGTGCGGCAGCGATACGCCAAGTATCATGCCCGGCAATCCGTTAAAAGATTCGGGCCCACCCGGCGCAAGAATATCGTCTGTATAAAATGCTACTACATAAACAGTATCCATAATAATTGCATTGGCCCTTCTGCATTGAAAGCCTGCAATCATCCTTGTTTCATCGGTTATCTTCCACTCTATACGCCTGGTACTGTCTTCAAATAAAAATACCTCCTCAAAAACTTTTTTCTGGCTCACGCTTTTGCTGCTGTCCAGCTCTGCATAAACAACATTCTCCTGCGCAATGTTCCAATCAAACAATTTAAGATTGTCTGGGTTTTCCCTGCCAGGCTGGTAGATGGTTTTATTTTTGCTAAACAGCAGATCAAAATAACTGACCTTAAATTTTGGCCTCGATTTTTTCATCAAATCGGTCCATGCCTCATCCTGCTCGTCTAATTGCGAATAGAGGTTTAATTTTTTTTCAAATTCTATTTTTCCCTCTGTTAGAAAAATATTGTTTTGTGCGTGCAGCTTTACTGATGTTATTGCGAAGCAAAACAGGAAAATAATTTTAAATGCTTTCATGTTTTTGTTTTGATTAGTTGTTATTTCCGGGAACAGGTGTCCCGGCTTTATTAAAATTCCAAACAACCGATAACATAAAAAATCGCTGTATCGTGCTGTAGGTATTCTGCGATATAAAGTTACTGTTTACTGTCCGCTTAAAGCCCTGATTTTGGTTCAGTATATCATTGGCAGAAGCTTTTATAAGTAACGCATCACCCTTTAAAAATTTCTTTCCTATCCATGCGTTCCAGAGTATCACATTGGTTTTGTAATCAAAGGCGGATGTTTTTTGCCTGAAATTGGCATCTACATCACTGTGTACCTGGAATTTTGCTGGCAAAAAAATGTCACCGTTTGGCTGTACCTCAAACGTCCAGTAATTTGTTTTTATACCACTTTGCACAGATGAGTGACTGGCGGTATAAGTGGCATTTGAGCTGAGGCCAAATTCATACTTTTTGTCTTTGGATTTGTAAATATCATTGCCAATTGTATAACTGCCGCTGTTCGTGGTATTGAGTATATTATTGACAATGCTCTGGTAAGTTCCCTGGTTCATGCGGCCATTAAAATAAATACTGAGGTTTTGTTTTTTAAGTTTAAAACCATAACCCATATAGGTTGAAAAATTATGGTTGCCGTTTACGTTTATAGACTGGCTGGTACGCTTTCCTGCTGAATCAACATACACCGCGTTACTGATAGCGTTTTGAGTAGTGCTGTAATTAAGACTTATATTAATATTTGTCTCCGAAAGTATTCTAAAATTAAAATAGCTAAGATTGATATAATTGGCAAACTGTGGTTTCAGGTTGGGATTACCCACTATAACATTTAGCGGATCATCGTTTGTGCGTACCGGTTGTATTTGCTGAATAGTAGGCTGTGTTGTATTTCCGTTGTACCGCAGCGCAAGTCTTTTTTGCTGGGTAAACGAATACACAAAAGAAGCCTGGGGATACCAGTTCACAAAATTTCTTTTAGTGGAAGTATCTGCCATCAGATCATCCTGGTTAAAACTGGTAATGCCAATGTTGTTACCAATATTAAACCTGATTTTCTTTTTTATAAGGTTGTAGGTAAGACCTGCTTTGTGTGTGAATAGATTGAACTTGTAATCATTGCTATAAAGGCTGTCAACGGTTGAATATTTTCCATCGGCTGCTTTGTTGTAAGATGTACGGTTGGAAAGGCTATTGGTTAATGAAATGCCATAATTGGCTATAATGGCTGAAGAAACAGAAAGTGGTTCCGAATAAGTTATCTTGGAATCAAAACTCAATTTTTCATTGTTGAATGTTTTATACTGATCTGTAATCTGCTGCAGGTAACTTATATTTCCTTTGTAAAATTCATTGTCGGCCAACAGGTACCCATTCGTATTGCCTTTCTCATAATCTTCACTCACGTTTACGGTAATGGTGCGCCCTTTTTTATGAAGTTTTTTACGCCATAATATATTACTGTTTAGCGTATGTGTATCTCCGGTAGTATTAATGTCCCGCGTGCCACTGTTTACCTTCGCGCTGTCACCCGCAAGCGCTTCGGTCTCAAAATGGCTGTCTGTAATTTTATGGTCAGCGCCGCCCCTTACGCTGATTTTTACGGAAGAACTGGAGTCTATTTGTAATTCGTAACTGCCGTTTGCGCGATTGCGAAGTATTTGATTTTTGAATGTTTCGTGTGTGTTATTATAATACAAAGTATCGGGCAAAATATACTGTGTGTTTGTTCCGTTCGTTCCGTTAACATCCAGATGCAATATTTTATAATTGAAATTGGCAGACTGCTTGTCGTCGTCCCATTTATCATTGTAATGAATGCCGCCGGTTTTTACAGAAGGATAGCCCTGGCCATTGTATTGCCCGTTCCAACCTTCAAGATCATCCTGGCTTACATTGAATGAATAACCATTATTCTCATCGTAATCAACACTGCTGGCGAAGCTTTCACCATAATTATCCTGGTCTCTCCAGTTAAGACCCGTTTTACCTGTGTTTGATAAAATGCCGTAGGCAGATAGTTTCTTTTTCTTTTTAAATAAATTTACCATGAGCTGATTATCAAAATAACCGTCTGTGCCGCCCCCCAAATTTACTTTGCCGAAATAACCATTTTTCTTACTGTCTTTCAATTTCAGATTGATTGTTTTGGTCTTTTGGCCATCGTCAATACCTGTAAATGCGGCCTGGTCACTTTTCTTATCAAACACCTGCACTTTATCAATCATATCCGCGCGCAGGTTTTGCGTAACCAGGGTAGGGTCATCGCCAAAAAATTCTTCGCCATCAACCAATACTTTCTGTACGGTTTCGCCCTGGGCGGTAATCTTGCCATTTTTATCAACCTGTATACCCGGAAGTTTTTTTAATAATTCTTCCACCGTTGCATTTGCCTGCACATGAAAACTGTCTGCTGTAAATTCAGTAGTGTCACCTTTTATTTTAATAGCTGAAATTTTTTGACTGATAACGACTTCTTCCAGCAACTTTGCTTTTAATATCAATGATATTTTATTGTAGGTAAGGTCAGCAGAATCAGTAAGCGTGATCTGCTCTACATAGTCAGCATATTTAGGATATGTAACCAGGAGGATGAATTTGCCAGCCGGTAAATGTCCCAAAGAAAATTTTCCCTGCGCGTTACTTCGGGTAAATTTCAACAAAACAGAATCTTTGGCCCGGAGAATGGAAATGACAGCATTTGCAAGATTTTCTTTACTGGAGGTATCTGCGATGGTTCCTTTAATAGCCGGGTGCTGCGCAAAACCATACGAAAAGGTTACCAGCAGGATGCATATCAACACAACAATTTTCTTCATAAGCAAAGGAGGGAGTTAAGGTTTTGAATAGCTTCGATTATTGCAATGATCCAAAATAAATGGCAATAATGGTTTACCGAATATCATTTAAAAAAAACTAACTTTAAAAGGGCATAGTCTTAATTTTAGGTTAAAGGATTTTTGATGCTGCAATCTGGTTAGATGCGCGGGGATGGAAAATCCACATTAAAAAAAATAGAGTCGTTTTTAATAAAACAGTTTTACATATGGAACAGTCTGCAACGCGCCGTTACGAAGAGGATCATTTTGTAGATACTTCCAAAAAAGTTTGGACTTATTCACTGTTGTCGGATCAGGACATCACTAATTTTCAAAATGGAACGCATTACCGCCTGTATGAAAAAATGGGATCACATCCGGTACAGGTCAACAATCAATGGGGGATGTATTTTGCCGTATGGGCGCCCAATGCTACTGCCGTTTCTGTAAAAGGAAATTTCAACGACTGGAAGAATGATGAATATGATCTATATGCCCGTTGGGATAAGAGCGGTGTGTGGGAAGGCTTCATTCCTGGTTTTACGCTGGGCGAAGTGTACAAATATCATATCATCGGCTATATGGGTGTTGAAACAGATAAAGGCGATCCGTTTGCCAATTTCTGGGAAATGCGGCCCGATACAGCATCCATTACCTGGGATATGCATTATGAATGGAAGGATGAAGAATGGATGAAAGAGCGGAAAAAAGTAAATGCACTGGCCGCCCCATGGAGTGTGTATGAAGTGCACCTTAACAGCTGGATGCGCCCCGATAAAAATGACGAGGAATCATACAACACTTATGCGCAAATACAGGAGCTGCTGGTGCCGTATGTAAAAGAAATGGGCTTTACACACATAGAATTGATGCCCATCATGGAGCATCCGTTCGATGGAAGCTGGGGTTACCAGGGCACAGGTTTTTTTGCACCCACTTCAAGATTTGGATCACCCCAGGATTTTATGAAGCTGGTAGAAGCATTTCACCATGCAGGCATTGGCGTAATACTGGACTGGGTGCCATCGCACTTTCCATACGATGCCCACGGCCTGTTTATGTTTGATGGCACGCATACTTACGAGTATGCAGACATGCGCAAGGGTTACCATCCCGACTGGAACTCTTATATTTTTAATTATAAAAGGGGCGAAGTAAAATCGTTTCTGATCAGCAGTGCCCGTTTCTGGTTCGATAAATTTCATGCAGATGGCCTTCGCGTAGATGCTGTGTCCTCCATGCTCAAATTAAATTATTCGAGAACAGAAGGACAGTGGGAACCCAATGAATTTGGCGGCGATGGCAACCTGGAAGCCATCGCATTTATTAAAGATCTAAATGAAACCACTTACCGCGATTTCCCGGATGTACAAAATATTGCGGAAGAAGCGACCGACTGGCCCGGTGTTTCGAGACCAACCACTGCAGGCGGACTTGGTTTTGGTATGAAATGGATGATGGGCTGGATGCACGATACGCTGGATTATTTTAAGCTGGACCCTATCGACCGGCAACAGAACCAGGATAAGTTTGCGTTCAGCATGATGTATTATTATGACGAAAATTTTATGCTGCCGTTAAGTCATGATGAAGTGGTTCATGGAAAATCACCTATGCTGTATAAAATGCCGGGAGATGACTGGCAGAAATTTGCCAACCTGCGCCTCATGTACAGCTATATGTTTACCCATCCGGGCGGTAAGTTATTATTTATGGGGAATGAATTTGGCAGTACTTCAGAATGGAATTATAAAAGTGAATTACAGTGGGAGCTGCTGAAACACGATTCACACAAATTGTTAAAAGATTGTGTACGCGATTTGTGTCTTTTACTGCGCAATGAACCTGCTATGTATGAAAAACAATTCAGCAAGGACGGTTTTGAATGGATAGACCTCGGGCACCGGCAAGAATCTGTAATTGTGTACCGGCGCAAAGGCCTTTTGCCTGAAAATGACCTGCTGGTAATACTAAATATGACGCCCGTGGTGCGCCGTGACTGGAAAGTATATGCGCACGACAAGGAAACCTGGAAAGAAATCTTTAATAGTGACGATAAAAAATACTGGGGAACAGGCGAGGTGTTCAACCCTGCGCCGGCGGTAAAACTGGTGGACAAAAACAGCCATCGCTTTGAAATAAATGTACATTTGCCCGCGTTAGGAGCCGTAGTGCTTAAGTAAAGTATTTTTTTTAACTAGGTATTTATACAGAGGTTATGAAGAACTTATTTGTAATTGTATCATTATGCGCATCAGCAACCGCTGTTGCGCAACATGCCGATAGCTCAGCTTATTTTTTTCAAAAAGGAAATGAGGCAAAACAGGGGCGTTTGTACATGCTTGCTTCCCAGCAATACAAGAAGGCTGTACTATTTGATTCTACTAATATTGATGCACAACGTGAAATGGGCAATGTGTCGTTTGAAATGCGCAGATACCCCGAAGCTATCCAGGCTTATGGCGCAGTTGTAAAGAAAAACGGTAATGATCCGGTTGCGAATGAAAACCTGGCTAATTTATATTTATGGACACGCCGCTGGAATGATGCGATTGTTGCAGCGCAAAAGTTGAAAGAGTTAAAAATTGGCAAGAACGCTGACTACATTATTGGCAAAAGTTATTCTGAACTGGAAGATTACGGCAAGGCATATACGTTTTTACAGGTGGCTGCAAAACTGGATAGCACCAATGCAGATATACCGTATACCATTGCACGGGATTTTGTTGAGATGAGCAATTACCGCAATGCGGCAAGTTTTTTTGTAAAGGCTATCGCTCTCGACACTTCCAAACCAAGATGGGTATATGAATGTGCGCTTAATTATGCTGCTATCCCCGATGATAAAACTGCGATCAAATATTATTTGCTGGCGGCAGACAAAGGCTATAAGACAGATAACGATTATGTAGAGAACCTGTCCATTTCTTATGAAGGGGCTGGTCAGTTGGATAAGGCAATTGAAATGTTGAAGAAGATACTGGAAAAAAAGCCAGCCGATATTACTTTGTTAAATACCGTTGGAGAAATGTATTACAAAACCGGTAAGTACCAGGATGCTATTGATACCTGGGATAAAATACTGGGCTACGATAAACAAAATGCCAAAGCACTTTATATGATTGGCATGGCATACCAGAAAAAAGGTGACAAAGACAAAGGCATGCAACTCTGCGACCAGGCCATTAAGATGGATCCCACATTGGCCAATCTCAAACAGAAAAAAGGGAATATGGGCCTATAGGAAGCTGCGATCTATTACTCCTTGGAATGCCATATTTCAAAACGCATAAAGTTGGCGTAAGTGGGTTTAATGGTTAATAAAGCCGGGGTAATAATTGCGGCAAAATAACAGCTGGCCTCTATGCAGGTACAAATTTTTTTGCAGGCAATATATCCCCGCTAAGCCCGTATTAAAAAAGCCTGCAAAAAAGATTTGCGCCTGGAAGATGACTTTTGAAATTTGAAGTTTGTGCCGGTATAAGGACGCAGCTACTCAGAATTGCACTCACCCTTCTTACACTAATCCTCTTTCGTCTCCTCTAAATCTTCATGATTATCGCCACCCAGGCTGTAATAATTATTTTCTTCATCTTCTTCGCCAATGCCTTCATCTTCATCATCCAGTTCAGCGCCAGGAATATCTAAATCTTCTCCCGCCAAATTACTGTTGATTTTATGAGCGGGCTTTTTATCGTCACCTACTTCACCAATTTTTTCTCCCTGCGCATAAATATCTTCATTCGGACCGTAAACAGGATCGCCATATACCTTTGGCGTTTCTTCGTCTGATTTCTTCGGTTTCTTATCCATAAATTTTTTATTTAAGGATATAAATTTACCAATATTTCACCAGATTATTTCCTTCTTCCTGAGAGGCACATTTCGCACGGATCCCTCGTTTTAAATTTAAAAGAACGTAATAACGACCACTTTTAACACGTTCCCAATACTTCGTTAAACACGCTGTAAGGGAAATGAAGATTGCTATCAACACTAAAAAATAAATACTATTTTCACAAATATGAAAACAGCATTCGCTTTAATATTTTTTCCTTATTTTCTTTGTGCGCAAAGTGGTATGAATCATAAGGCAGTAAACTACAAATATTCTGGGCATTCAGGTGCACCGGTCATCACGAAGAATAGCACCAGTCCTGCGTTAACGGGCGGAGATACCCTTACTATTACCGGAAATTTTGATGAAATTTCTTTGCAGGGGCTTGATGGAAATGGAAAGGAAATTGTAATTGATGCGCGGGGTGCAACGCAAACAAGCCCGGTTAATTTTCACCAGCCCGAATGGTTCGATCTTCATTTCGTAAAATTAACAGGGCTTAAAAGCTTTAACTGGAACGGAACGATTAAAGCCAGTTACTATATAAATAATCTCATTATTGAATCCTGCCAGTTTGTAAACCCGTTGGGCAGCTATAAAAATCAGCCTGTACTACAATTTGATAATGCAGGGTATAGCCAAATGATTTTTACAGGCAATAAACGCCAGACCTTTTATAACAATAAAATTATCAGGTGCCGCATAGATGGTTTCCAGGACGTAACGCCGGTTAATTTTGGGTCTTACTGGACGCAAGGTACAACAGAAGTAAACCGATCTATTTTTTTAGATGGAGAAATGTCCCTCGACACGGTTAGAAATATTACCAATACCAGCCTTGCTGTTAATGTTATATCAGGTACTGGTTTTGGAATGAAGGTGCATGATTGTGTACTGGACAGCATGGAAGCAAATACCGGCGCCCACCAGCATAATCATGCTGCAGAAGTTTTGTGGTATGGCAGCATCGATTTTTATAATAACCGCATGAGTAATAATTATTCGGCGGCTTTGCGTTCTATTACATTGGGCTGGACAGGACTGCCCGGTTACCGGGACGTTGCAGTAAGAATGTATAACAATATTATTCATAAACAACTTTCATACAGTGCTTTTGAAGTTAGCCGGAATGGGGCAGGCGTTCGCGACAGCGCACATGGCTTTTTGCCCATACCTTCTTATTGCATCAATAACACCATCGATAGCACCGTGCGGCATTCCTATAATGGCGACTACTACGGATTTGTTTTGGATATTGTAAACGCGGGGCTGGATAAAATAACCCATTCGGATTCTGTTTTTTGTTATAATAATATTATTACGAACCCCGAATATGATCGCCCTTACGACAGCATCCAACGGAAATATATAACCGCTATCGTAAGCATGTCACCAACAGAAATATTGGTTGCAAATAATATGGTTTTTAAAACAATTGATCCATCTGTTTTTTCAGATGCCGCTAATTATATACCTGCAAAAGGGAGTGGCATGATTGATAAGGCTGTGAAAGAATTCAATTTCAGAAAGATTGATATTAATGGGCGGATAAAGGCTGGTAATGCTTTTGATTTAGGCGCGGTCGAATATGTGGCCACAATAAATGAGCGTAAAAAAAATGCTGCGCTAAAAAAGTAATTGATCTAGCGTGTCAAAATTAGCTAAACACGAAAAAAATGCCCCGCAGAATATTAAAATCTGCAGGGCATTTTTATTTTTTGTTTGGATTTATTTATGCGCTTCGGGAGAAACTTCTTGTCTGACGTTTAAACATGGTAGGCTTTTTAGGCTGATTAAACGGCGCTGTATAACGCTGTTCCGGCTGGTGCACATGTTCACTTGGTTTTGGGGCAACATATGTTTGCGATGTAACAACCGGAATTTTTTTCCTGATCAACTTTTCGATATCACTCAAATAAGCCCGCTCGCCTCTGTCACAAAACGAAATGGCCATTCCGCTGGCGCCTGCACGACCGGTTCTTCCAATACGGTGTACATATGTTTCAGGAACGTTTGGCAATTCATAATTGATTACATGCGCCAATTCGTCAATATCAATACCCCGTGCAGCAATATCTGTTGCCACCAGCACTCTTGTCTGCCTGTTTTTAAAATTAGCGAGTGCTGATTGTCTTGCATTCTGTGATTTATTTCCGTGTATTGCTTCTGTACGGATGCCGGAACCATTGAGGACACGTGCAAGCTTGTCAGCAGAATGTTTCATCTGCGTAAATATCAGCACGGTTTCAATGGATTTATCTTTCAATAGATGAATCAGCAATGATTGTTTGTTTTGTTTGTCGACGTGATAAAGCGACTGCTGTATTAAATCTACTGTTGATGCAGGTGGTGTAATTTCAACTTTCTCCGGATTATTTAACAACACTTTTGCCAGCTGTTGTATTTCGGGTGGCATGGTGGCCGAGAAAAATAAGGTCTGGCGCTTTGTGGGGAGTTTGGCAATAATTCGTTTTACATCATGCACAAAACCCATGTCCAGCATACGGTCTGCTTCATCTAAAATAAAATACTGAATATCGCGTAAAGAAATATGACCTTGTTGCATGAGATCCAATAGACGCCCTGGTGTTGCTACCAAAATGTCAACACCCCTGCGGATTGATTGAACCTGTGCATGCTGGGAGACGCCACCGAAAATTACCTGGTGACGCAACGGTAAGTAGCGCCCATATGCCTGGATGCTTTCTCCAATCTGGATCGCCAGCTCGCGGGTAGGTGTTAATATTAATGCACTGATGCGGTGCTGTGCTTTGCCTGTTTCCTGCATTTGCAGATGCATCAATTGCAGGATAGGAATTACAAAAGCCGCCGTTTTGCCGGTTCCTGTTTGAGCGCAGCCCAAAAGGTCTCTTTTTTGTAAAATGATCGGGATTGATTTTTCCTGAATAGGGGTAGGATTGGTATATCCTTCTTTGCTCAAAGCCTGCAAAACAGGCTCAATGAGCTGTAACTCGTTAAATGACAATGTCTATAGTGTTTATGTAAAAAAATGTGATAAGGCCATCAAAAATAGATTTGACACTTTATCTGCCTTAGGTTAAACAGTCGCTGATTGGAGGGAGATGTGAACTACTTCGCAAACTGAGAATGCACTAACATCAAGAACTGCGAAACTACAACAAATAAGCTATAAAAATGAATAAATCTGCAGAACGCGTTTTATCGCATTGGAGACTGTAAATTTTGAAGAAATCAGGTAGAAGAAATTACAGCGATGATTCGTATCAATTGAAAATTTTTATGGATATCTTTTATTAAATACGCATAAGAATTTGTTCTTAATTAAGAGGCAGGTTACACGAAAATAGTGTGTTAATTGATCCACCAGTCGTGCTGCAGTGGCTCTGCTGCGCAATCACCTGATTGTATATTTTTCAAATCACGGTGATATAGCAGTTGTAGGTTAGCATCGGTATTTTTACCTGTTTGCGGACAGGCGTTTTTTGGATCGGATTCAGAAAATATATTTTTTTTTGCAGAAAACAAGGATCCCCAAATTTTTCTTAATTTCTGAATAACCATACAGCTAAATTTAAAATACTAAATAATTGAAAATGCCTTGAGATATAAACTACAGGACAAAAGGTTTAGCGGCAACAGATGTGTTTTGACTACGGAAGCAAAAATAATTCCAAAAAAAACATATGCATCATACAGGTACTTAATTTGATATTAAAAATAACCAGTTTAGCAGACCGGGTTATTTGACGAAATTGAGACATTTTCCCTGCCAACTAAACTTGTCTGATGCAGCAAGCAAAAAATTTCATTGCAATCGGTTGCTATTACATGCTGGTATTTGTACTTGTTAATTTATTGTGATTTTTACTGAAAGGACTAAGCTATTTATAAATAGCTATTCGATCACATAGTGGCATATGTATAAAAGATATTTAACATAAGCCTTATAAAAATAAACAGAGTGATACAGGAAAATGAAAAGTCATACATATATTAAATACTTCTTCTAATTTATCGGGCACCTGCCTTATCGTGCTTCCGTCATTAAAAGTGCCCTGCAAATCACAAAAAAAATCCTCGGTGAGATTATGGTAGTTGCAATTGTTTTATTTGGGTTAAGCTGGTATTTTTTCTTTTTTATCAAGTCGCGGATAGGTAAAAAACACTCTGCCGGAAGGTATTAGCGATTTTATTTTTCCTGGCGGATTATCACTGTTCTTTGTAACAGCGATCTTATTTCATTTAATAAGATAAGGCAGAAATGTAAGAAGATGCTTGAAATGAAATTTTGTTCATACACCTTTCATTTGTGATGTGCTCATTTCAATAATTGTTTGATGTACTTTTAATACTTGTGGAATCAGCGCTTGTTGTTCATCGTTAGTAATGACAATATCACATAATTTCATTTTGATGGCGTCATCCATTTGTTGGTTCATTCTTGCAGTTACTTCTTCGCGGCTGAGATTGCTGCGTTTCATGCTGCGGTAAATGCGTAAAGTAACCGGTGCATACACACCAATAATATAATCAAGGTATTTTTGTGAACCACTTTCGAAAATAATAGCTGCTTCTTTTATCGCGTACGGGCTGATTTGTTGCTGCATCCATTTTTCTCCGTCAATGATGGTTGCAGGATGTACAATAGAATTTAAAAGTGTGAGTTTTTCTGTATCATTAAAAACTTCTGCAGCCAGGTGTGATCTGTTTAGCGCCCCCTTTACATAAACGACATCGCCAAAACACGCTATCAATTGCTCCTTTACTTTTTCATCTTCATTCATCAACCGTTTAGCTGCGTCATCTGCCTGGTAAACAGGAATGCCCAATGTTTCAAAAATAGCGGACACGATGCTTTTGCCACTGCCCATACCGCCTGTTATGCCTACCCTTATTGCCATTCCCGAAAATTAATCAATTAGTAATTAGGATTAATAAAGACATAAAAAAACCGGGTTGCGAAACCCGGTTGCATATCAGTGAAGCTAATAAATTATTTAGCAGGTTCAACAGGCTTGTTCAGTGCCAAACTCCATTCCTGGCTGATAGCACTTTTTTCTATTTTCATATAACTGCCCGGACTGGTTTCAAGCATAATGGTAGTATTATCATCATTTACTTTATTAATAGTACCATGTATGCCGGCAATGGTAACCACTTTTGTGCCTTTCTGTAAATTTGTCTGAAACTCTTTTGCCTGTTTTGCTTTTTTTGCCTGCGGACGAATCATAAATAACCAGAAAACTAAAATCATGGCGCCCAAAATAAACATCATCTGGGTAGGGTTTTGGGATCCTGCCTGTAAAAGAATCATTGCTTTTGTCATTGTTTTGTGTATTGCGTTGTTCTGTTTAAAATTGTATTATTTTTTTTGCACATCAACCGTAAAAGAAAGTTCATGATTTTGCGTGCCTTTTGTATTCGCCATTACAAAAATAGTTTTATGCTGCTGGCCGCTTTTTCCATTGCTGTCAAAAGATCCTTTTATTTCTCCCTGAGCGCCGGGTGCAACAGGTTCCTTGGGTGGATCTGCTACGGTACAACCGCAACTTGGATGTACGCTTTCAATAATAAGTGGCTTATTGCCGGTGTTCTTAAAACGATATAAAACTTCAACCTTCTGACCTTCTGTTATTTTGCCATAATCTTTTACAGAATCTATCCATTGAATGGTAGTATAATTGGCAGTATCTTTTTTCTCTTCGGGTAATGCAGTTACAGCAGGGGAGGTACTGGTTACTTCTTTTTTTACCGGACCATTACAACTAACAACTGCAATTGCCAATACCGATAACACTGTAATAAATTTCATGTACTTGTTTTTTGCAAATGTAATAATTGATTACCTTTTTTTTACAAAAGAAACTTTATGCATTTTTTCGTCTTTCAATAAATCTTTATGAATGCTGTCCAGGATGCCGTTTACGAACTGTCCGCTTTGAGGCGTGCTGTATTCCTTTGCAAGGTCAATATATTCATTAATGGTAACCTTTGGCGGAATGGTTTCAAAATAAAGGAATTCGCATACACCCATCTGCATCAAAATCATATCCAGCACTGCAATCCTGTCGGGATCCCAGTTTTTTAGTTTTGGCTTAATCAGATCCATCGTCACATCCGTCTTATCAAAAACCGTCTTCAGTAATTCTTTGGCAAATTCAATTTTGTCTTTGCTGATGATCTCCATAAAATTGAACGCACCTGGCTTTTGCAGCCAGCTAAGGATTAACTGATTTATCACTTCACAATCATCATCCCAATTGGTGAAATGTTCTTCAACCTGCCCTATAAAATTATCATTGGGAAGCATCAGCGTGCCCAATATAAATTCCAGCATTTGCTTTTCCAGCTTGCTGCTACGGCTCTGCTCTTTAATATACTCTTTATATTCTGGTGAACCCGCAAGCTGCAGGTACAATTTTTTAATTTGCGCCTGGTCTGTTTGCAGTTCCGGTTTATCTTCTTTTAGTGCTCTCTGATAGGACGGATCTTCCAGCAATTTCCACAACAACTCATTACCTGCCAGTTTGATATTAATATTAAGGTCGGCCTCGCTGGGAAGATGTTTGGACGCTTTTTTTAATGCATCAGTTTCCGCATAACGCGCAATTTCTGTGAGAACATATACCAGGTAAACCAAAAGGCCACGGGTTTGATCAAAATGCTTTTGTAAAATATTTTGTGGTTCGCCGTCCTTCATTTCACCTTGAGCGGTCTCTGCCGAATAAAGTGTCTGCATCACTTTCACCCGGATATTTCTTCTGCTAATCATAATTATGCTAAGAACTTGTTTTGAGGCTGCGAAGATAGGGAATCGCGGGGAAGAAACGATGGAGGTGAAACCTGAACGCTAACACGTGAATCGGGAGCCGTCAGTGGGTAACCGACGCTCTGGATACCATTTGTTTGATTTCCGAAGTTTTGGCAGTAGTGGTACAATTGACCACTCCCCATTCACGATTCCGTCTGCCATAAAATGAAAATTTGACAAACACTGCTATTTATTAACATATTAACTGCCAACAAAAACCTTGAAACTGCCAAGAATTCCTTTTTTTCAGATTTTAGTTCCTTTGGTATGAAATTCGTTTAGCTTTGCACGCCATTAGAAATTTCTAATCCAAAAACAAAAAAATCAAATACATATGGCTAAGAAGCTAAATGTTACCCCACTGCATGACAGGGTAATCGTACGTCCAGCGAAGGCTGAAGAAAAGACAGCCGGTGGTATTATTATCCCCGATACTGCTAAAGAAAAACCACAACGTGGTACTGTAGTTGCCGCCGGTCCTGGTAAAAAAGACGAACCCGTTACTGTTAAAATCGGCGATACGGTATTATATGGTAAATATGCCGGTACGGAACTTACCGTAGAAGGTGAAGAATTGCTTATTATGCGCGAAAGCGATATCCTGGCAATAGTTTAAAACAGCTGATAGCTTCAAGCTATTAGCTGTTCGTATGTTTACTAATAGTTAACGGCTAAAAGCTCATGGCTTTACTCAACTCTTAAAAAAAATCAAATTCTTACAATTATGGCAAAGCAAATCTTCTTCGATATTGAAGCAAGAAATAAAATGAAGAAAGGCGTTGACATCCTGGCCAACGCTGTAAAAGTTACCCTCGGACCAAAAGGCCGTAACGTGGTAATTGAGAAAAAATTTGGTGCACCGCAAGTAACTAAAGATGGTGTAACGGTTGCCAAAGAAATCGAGCTGGATGATCCTATCGAAAATATGGGTGCGCAAATGGTAAAAGAAGTAGCTTCTAAAACTGCTGATATTGCAGGTGATGGTACTACAACTGCTACTGTACTTGCACAGGCTATCATAGCTGAAGGTTTAAAGAATGTGGCTGCCGGTGCAAATCCAATGGATTTGAAACGTGGTATTGATAAAGCAGTTGCACGCGTAGTTGAAAATTTAAAAGCGCAATCACAAACGATTGGCAACGATAGCAAGAAAATTCAGCAGGTTGCATCTATCTCCGCAAACAATGACGAAACAATTGGTAAACTGATTGCAGAAGCATTTGCTAAAGTTGGTAAAGAAGGTGTTATCACTGTGGAAGAAGCAAAAGGTACTGATACTACTGTTGATGTAGTGGAAGGTATGCAGTTCGACCGTGGTTATATTTCTCCTTACTTTGTTACCAACAGCGAGAAAATGGAAGTGGAATTACAGAACCCGTACATTCTTATTTATGATAAGAAGATCTCTGCCATGAAAGACATTTTGCATATACTTGAAAAAGTTGCACAGAGTGGCCGTCCGCTGGTTATCATTGCTGAAGACCTGGAAGGTGAAGCATTGGCTACACTCGTTGTAAATAAATTACGTGGTACGCTCAAAGTTGCTGCTGTTAAAGCACCTGGCTTTGGTGACCGCAGAAAAGAAATGCTGCAGGATATCGCTATCCTTACAGCTGGAACAGTTATCAGCGAAGAACTAGGTTACAAACTGGAAGCTGCTGATTTAGCTTCATTGGGTCAGGCTGCTTCTATTACTATCGACAAAGACAACACGATTGTTGTTGGCGGAAAAGGTAAAAAAGCAGATATCACTGCGCGTGTTAACCAGATTAAAGCACAGGTAGAAAATACAACGTCTGATTACGATAAAGAAAAATTACAGGAACGTCTTGCCAAATTAAGCGGTGGTGTTGCTGTATTATATATTGGTGCTGCAACTGAAGTGGAAATGAAAGAAAAGAAAGATCGTGTTGACGATGCTTTACATGCAACGAGGGCTGCCGTTGAAGAAGGTATTGTTCCTGGTGGTGGTGTTTCTTTCATCCGCGCTACAGAAGCACTTGAGAAATTCAAGGGTGCTAATGAGGATGAAACAACTGGTATTGCTATCGTTAAGAGAGCAATTGAAGAACCTCTTCGCCAGATTGTTGTTAACAGCGGTATTGAAGGTTCAATCGTTGTTCAGAAAATTAAAGAAGGCAAAGGTGATTTCGGTTTCAATGCACGCACTGAAGTGTATGAAAACTTACTGAAAGCGGGTGTTATTGATCCTACTAAAGTTACCCGTATCGCTTTGGAAAATGCAGCTTCAATTGCAGGTATGCTGTTAACTACAGAATGTGTAGTTGCTGACAGGCCTAAGAAAGAAGAAGCAGCGCATAGCCATGGTGCACCTGATATGGGTGGCATGGGATACTAAAACCTGTATTAAGTATTTAGTACTTAGTATTCAAATAATAACTCCTGTCCGGTTTTCCGGACGGGAGTTTTTTTTTCCCTCACCACCTCGTCCCCGGCCCTTCTTCATGAAAGATGGGCGCCTCTCCGTAAAAGATTATCCAAATATTGGCAGTGGGTCCTTGTAAAAGGAAATTTACAAATAATATTAAAGGCCATTAATATAAAGTATGAAGAGAGCTGTAGTAATAAACCCTGAGAATGAAATTAATCATGACTTATACAGAGAGGGGCGGGGGTGAGGTGGTACCAGCGTTGATTTTCATGGCATCTTCGTTGCGTCGCAATCCGTTCATCGGCATAACAATAGGATCTTTAGGCTGCAGATCGGCCGGCCTGTGTAATCATTTAATTCTAGCGCATCGGGCATTACGATGCGCTGCACCCAACGCTGACGATATATCGCCCTTGCAGGGTTTGTACGGTAGTGTAAGGACGATTAATCAACAGTGCAGCGTATATTCCGGTGCGGCTCATGGCATAGCAAATGAACTATAAACGCTATACTTTCCCCGCTTTTAGCTACCTTTGCAGCTTCAAAAAACATAAGGAAACAACAACATGATTAGTGCAAGAAATATAACCCTCGCTTATGGCAAAAGGGTATTGTTTGATGAGGTAAATATCAATTTCGTTAAAGGCAATTGCTACGGCGTTATTGGCGCCAACGGAGCCGGTAAAAGTACTTTTCTTAAAATTTTGAGTGGTGATATAGAACCTAACAAAGGCTCAGTTGACATCACGCCCGGGGAACGGCTGGCGGTATTAAAACAAAACCAATTTGAGTTTGACGAAATAACAGTATTGAATACGGTTATGATGGGCCATTCTCAACTTTGGAAAATTATGCATGAACGCGAGAAGATTTATGCCCTGGCCGATTTTACAGAAGAGGATGGCATGCGTGCTGCGGAGCTGGAAGGTGAATTTGGTGAAATGGGCGGCTATACTGCAGATAGTGATGCGGCAACTTTATTAAGTGAACTGGGAGTAGAAGAAGCCTATCATTCAATGCTGATGAAAGACATTCCCGGTAATTTAAAATTGCGCGTTTTGCTGGCGCAGTCATTGTTCGGCAACCCGGATATTTTATTGCTCGACGAGCCTACCAACGGTCTTGATATTGAAACCATCAGCTGGCTGGAAAACTTCCTGGCAGATTATGAAAATATTGTGCTGGTGGTAAGTCATGACCGTCACTTTCTTGATTCAGTATGTACGCACGTGGCCGATGTAGACAGGGCCAAAATAAAAGTATTTACTGGTAACTATTCGTTCTGGTATGGTTCATCGCAACTGGCTTCCCGGCAGATAGGTGAAAAGAATAAAAAGACAGAAGAAAAGCGCCAGGCCTTGTTAGATTTCATTGCACGCTTTAGTGCTAATGCATCAAAAAGCAAGCAGGCGACCTCCCGTAAAAAAGCATTGGAAAAATTAACGATTGATGAGATAGAACCCAGTAACCGTAAATACCCGGGTATTATTTTTCAGCCATTGCGCGATGTTGGCAACCAGATATTGAATATCGAAAAATTGGGTAAATCAGTTGATGGGCGTGTACTGTTTAATGATGTTAGTTTCACTGTGAATAAAGGCGATAAAATTGCAATCCTCAGTAAAGACGCGCTCGCAGTAACCGCATTTTTTAATATTATCAACGGAGAAGTAACTGCAGATAAAGGTAAATACGAGTGGGGAACTACCGTTACCAAAGCATATTTGCCGCAGGAAAACAGCCAGTATTTTCAAAACAATCTTAGCCTGATGGATTGGCTGCGTCAATACGTGCCCGCGCATGTAACAGATGCTGATGAACCTTTCCTGCGCGGATTTTTAGGTAAGATGTTATTTAGCGGAGATGATGTAATGAAGAAAACGGGTGTGTTAAGCGGGGGAGAAAAAGTACGTTGCATGCTAAGCAGAATGATGCTGCAAAATCCAAATGTTGTATTGCTGGATCAGCCAACCAATCACCTTGATTTGGAAAGCATTCAAAGCTTCAACGAAAACATTACGGAGTTTAAGGGCATTGTAATGCTGACCAGTCATGACCATACTTTTATGCAAACCGTTGCCAACCGTATTATTGAAATAACACCTAAAGGAATTATTGACAGGCTTACCACATTCGATGAGTATCTTGCTGATGACAGGGTTAAGCAATTGAAAGAAGATATGTATAAATAAGAACTAAAGAGTAAATTATAAATTAAAACCCCGCCTTAGCAGGTGGGGCTTTTAATTTTGAGCAGGTTGTTCTTTTTATTTTTTATCGTTAAAATCTCCGCATATTTTTATAGTAGTATTTTATTCAGCGTACTATCTGCCCGTTATTTTCATTAACCAATTTTTTTGTATAGCCCTCGCGTTTATTTTGCCGGTAACCTGCTTTTTAACAAAGCCATCTGCCCCTGGTGGTGCGATTCATGTTCACACACATGAAACCATTTGCAATAATTATTAGTGGGACCCCAGTACCAGTTTTTGTCAATGCTCATGAGCCAGTTATCATCGCGTTTCCTGAATTCTGCGAGTGTACGGTCTCTTGTGTCCTGCAGCAATTTCAGATAAAATTCAGCGGTATTGCCTTTTATGGTTTTGCGTGCGGGCTCGCCCAGGTCCATGGCTATTCCAAACGTCTTTTCCACTTCTGGATCGGGCTTGTCAAAAGGAGTTCCTTTGAAAGTATGTTCATAATATAAAGCATCGCAGGCGGCCAGATGGTATAATAGCGCCCCAATTGAATTTGCTTTATCATCCAGTAACCAATCGAGCTGCGTTACAGTCATTCCCTGCGCCAGCCGGGTAACTGCAGACCGGCAAAAGGCCATCATGCTTACAAGCGTACCAATTTGTGGCGTATAACCTTCACGGGGGCCCAGCACCGTTGGGCCCGGATCTGCAGCAAATGTTCTTGAAAACAGTGCTTGCGGAAATGCCAGAATTCCTGTCATGGCAGTTGATACTGTAACAGATTTTTTCAAAAACTCCCTGCGTTGAAAAGATTTTTCAGAATTGCTCATAGTAAAGATTGGTTAAGATGATGATTGAAATAACGAGGAATAATAAATGGTTTTTTTTGGAGGGTACTATAGAATGGCTCTAGTGAAAGTATGAAATAATTACAGGCCAGAGCTATTTTTCAACCAGTTTCAATGGCCATTATATTAACACCAGCGATACGGAGATTTTGATGAATAGAGATGGTCTATTTTCCTTATCTTCCAAAAAATAACCAAAAATGAGAAAGCTGCTGCTATCATTCTTAATGGCTTTAAGCATAGCCACCATTAATGCGCAAACAAAAACAGTTACGGTTATTAAAGCAGGTAAATTAATTGATACCGAAAACGGTAAAGTGCTGGAGAATCAATTAATATTAATTGAGAATGATACCATTAAAGCAGTTGGCCATTCAATTGCCATACCTAAAAACGCAACGATCATTGATCTGTCAAAAGCCACCGTGCTGCCGGGTTTGATTGATTGTCATACTCACCTCACTTCCCAACCCGGCGGTGATTATTATGCAGATATTTTCAGGAAGACCATCGTAGATTATGCAATTACGGCACATATCTATGCAAAACGCACGTTGGATGCAGGTTTTACGACGGTGCGTGATGTTGGCTCGCAGGCTTTCATGGACATTGCTTTGCGCAATGCAATTAACAATGGAGATATACCGGGGCCACGCATGCTGTGCGCCACATTGTTTATTGGATCAACTGGCAGTCATGGAGACCTGAACGGTTTTTCGCCGTTCCTCGACTGGCAGATGCCAAAGCAAATGAGTGGCGTTGCCAATGGTATAGAGGGCGTGCGTGAACAGGTTCGTTATAATATTAAATATGGTGCTGAAGTAATTAAATTCGGCGCAAGTGCGGGTGTGTTGAGTGAAGAAGAAAGCGTAGGCGGCCCGCAATTTACGCAAGAGGAAATGAATGCAATTGTTGACGAGGCCAAAATGTGGGGCAGAAAAGCCTGTGCCCATGCGCACGGTACCCTTGCAATTAAGATGGCTGTTAAGGCCGGCGTGGCGTCTGTTGAGCACGGTAGTTTCCTGGATGAAGAAGGAATTGAATTAATGAAACAGCATGGCACTTACCTGGTGGCAGATATTTATAATGACGATTATATTATGAGCGAATATGCAAAGCTGGGATATCCTGAAAAAATATTGAATAAAGAAAGATTGGTGGGCAGGGCGCAACGTGAAAATTTTGCAAAAGCAGTAAAAGCAGGCGTAAAAATTGCGTTTGGAACAGATGCCGGTGTATACCCGCATGGCTGGAACGGTAAACAGTTTTTTTACATGGTGAAATTTGGCTTAACACCTATGCAGGCCATACAATCTGCTACTAGCAGCGCCGCTGATTTATTGGGCTGGACATCAAAAGTAGGATCAATAACAACTGGTAAACTCGCAGATATTGTCGCAGTATCCAATGACCCGTTACAAGATATTAAAGCGCTTGAAAATGTGCAGTTTGTAATGAAAGGCGGAGTTGTATTTAAAAACACGCTTGCTAAATAAACGAAACCTATAAAGTATGCAGCGCCGCCGCTTGTAGCCCGGCAAACCTTATACGTTTAATCTTGCGCACTATGACACAATTGTTATCTCTCACTTTCTTGTTCTTTTCATTTTTTGAATGCATGCATGCGCAAAAGCGTGCTGATTCTTTACAAGTGTTTACCGCTGACAATCATCTGTTTCAATATACCGGGCGAATAGATTTCAGTAATCCTGCCACACCACGGTACTGGATGCCCGGCGTATACGTAAAAGCAAAATTTACCGGCAGCAATTGTATGGTAGTCATCAATGATGAAATGCCCAATGCTACAACACATAATTATATTGAGATAGCCATTGATAGTAATAAGCCTGTTCGTTTACAATTAAAAGATTCGCACAATGAAATAGAAGTTGCAAATGGATTGAGCACAGGCGAACACACCATTGTTATTTGTAAAAATACGGAAGCTGGTACAGGGTATATAGAATTTGTTGGCTTAAAATGTTTGGCATTGAAAAAGTTACCTGCAAAGCCATCACACAAAATTGAATGTATTGGTAATTCAATTACCTGCGGCACCGGAAGTGATCAGTCTGAAATACCCTGTGGTAAAGGGGTGTGGCAGGATCAGCACAATGCTTATATGAGTTACGGTGCTGTAACAGCAAGAAACCTGGATGCTCAATATCACCTGACTTCGGTATCAGGAATTGGACTGATGCATAGTTGTTGTAATTTAAAAATCATTATGCCGCAGGTGTTTGATAAAATTAATATGCGGGCCGACAGTATCGCCTGGAATTTTAAAAATTATATACCGGATGTAGTAACCATTTGTCTCGGGCAGAATGACGGTGTGCAGGATTCAACTGCCTTTTGTAGTAATTATATTGAATTGATAAAACATATCAGAACACAATATTCAAAAGCAAGCATTGTCTGTTTAACAAGTCCGATGGCAGATGACAGATTGGTAGCAGTGATGAAAAAAAATCTTACCGCCATTGTACATGCATCTAACACATCGGGCGATAAGCATGTTACAGCATACTTTTTTTCAAAAAGATATCACAATGGTTGTGATAGCCATCCTGATGTAGCAGAGCACCAGGAGATAGCAAATGAGTTGACGGGTTATTTAAGGGAGTTGAAAGGGTGGTAGCCTAAGCCCCGTTCCCGCTCCACAAGTGGCGGGGGTTGCCCCTCCGCAACATTGGGTACAAAATTTATTAAGGGGTGGTTGATAAATAATCACTTGAATAATATCCGGCAAGGTGCTATTTTAAATTTAAAAGAAGGGAAGACTGTATTCAATAAACCCAGGACTGTGATCAGTAAAGAATTTACCGGGGCGCATCCTTCTCAGCCAAAGGTGGAGAAGCGCCGGGGTGATGAGAGCTATATAAATATCCTCGTTCCCGTACCAGAATAACTTTCCCTGAAGTCTTTTGGGGTTGTTCCTTTTTTCTTTTTAAAAATGCGGTTAAAATTTGAAATATTATTGAATCCACAGTGATAGGCAATTTCAGCTACCGATTGAGATGTATCAATCAGCATTCTTGAAGCATTGCCCAGCCGGATCTCATTCAGGCAATCAATAAACGTCATACCGGTTTTTGTTTTGAAAAACCTGCTGAACGCTGCTTCTGTCATGTTCGATAGCTTAGCCACTTCACTTAACTTAATTGATTTGTGAAAATTCTGGTTGAGGTGCTCCATCGTTCTTTCCACGCGCCGGCTGGTATAAGAATGTTCTGTATTATTAAAAGATGTATCAGAAAGCATGCGCATATTCCTGGACGTTGAAAGATCGTGCAGGATAGAAATTAGTTCCAGCACCGAATCAAACCCATGCTTTTTATTAAGTGACAATATGCGTGGCGCTAATTGCAGTATAGTATCTTTAGAAAAAGAAATTCCACGACTCGATTTATCAAACATCGAACGTATAAAACTGAGCTGATTTCTTCTGAGCAGCTTTTCGTCAAATAAATCTTTATGAAACTGGATAGTCACCTCATGTATTTCTTTACTCTTGCATTTGTGTGTAAACCAGGCGTGCATCAGGTTAGGGCCCACCAATACCAGTTCCAAATCACCTATTTCTTCCATATGATCGCCCACAACACGCTTCGCACTTTTTGCGTTGCTGATGAAATTTAATTCAAATTCTTCATGATAATGCAGGGGAAAATCAAAATCACTTTTGTGACGTGAAAAAAGTGTAAAACAATCAGCCTGGGTAAGTGGCGTAATTTCTTTTAAGGTGTTTTTAAGCATATGTCAATTGTGGCAATCATATAAAATAAATCAATACTGGTTGGCGGAATTGTACAGGTTGAAGTAAAAATAGTACAATATTTTATTATTTTACGATAACTGGTAATTAGCGCTAAACCCCTTATCTTTTACCCGGTACGGTACTAGATTTGTTTTTATAAGGCAAATAGTATGATATAAAGGTAAAAAAGTATTAGTTTTTCGTAATTTAATAAATTTAATTTTGCGAGCGGTTATTGCTATATGAGCGTTGGTTTTGATGCAGGCCAGGTAAACGCATTGTTTATTAGTGCCAGTTTTCTTCTCTCCCGCCAGCCACAATATTTCTGCTGTATTTGAAAATATTTTCAATATAAGATGAATGTATTAAAGATAGTGCCCGTTATACTGTGTTTGTATTCCGTTGCTTACGGTCAACAATATCCCTGCGATAAAAAGGCGACCAGCGAAACCATTCGTCTATACAATAATCTCAAAAAACTTGTTAATAAAGGTTTTATGTTTGGTCACCAGGATGATCTTGCTTATGGTGTAAACTGGAAATATGTTGATGGCAACAGTGATGTAAAAGAAGTAACCGGGGATTATCCGGCGGTTTATGGATGGGAACTTGGCCATCTCGAATTGGACAGCGCAATGAACTTAGATAATGTACCATTTAATACAATGAAGAAATTTATTGGAGATGGTTACAAACGTGGTGGTGTAATTACCATCAGCTGGCATTTTATCAATGCGCTTACAGGCAAATCTGCCTGGGATGCAACGCCGGGAACGGTCGCAGCTATTTTACCAGGGGGCGCAAAACATGATTTATATAAAAGCTGGTTAAATAAACTGGCTACGTTTATGCTTGATCTAAAAGGTGAAAAGGGCGAGCATATCCCTGTTATTTTCAGGCCCTTTCATGAACTGAATGGCAGTTGGTTTTGGTGGGGTAAAAATCTTTGTACGCCTGATGAAATAAAACAATTATATCGGTTTACAGAATCGTACTTGCGCGATATAAAGCAGGTGCATAATTTATTGTACGCCTTCAACACAGACAGGTTTAACGGAGAAGAAGAATACCTTGAACGTTTTCCCGGCGATGATTTTGTAGATATTATTGGGTTCGATATTTACCAGCGCGGTAATGACAACAAGAAATTCATTAGCGAGATGGATAAAAGTTTAACGGTACTGGAAAAGCTCGCTGCAGAAAAAAATAAGATACCTGCACTAACAGAATTTGGGTACGGAACACTGCCCGATAGTACCTGGTTTACAAATACCCTGCTGCCTGCCATTGGAAACCATAAAATTTCTTATGCACTCGCCTGGCGCAATGCGGGTAAATCGCTACAAGGCCGCTATGAATTTTATGTGCCATATAAAGGATCGCCACCGGCGCCGGATTTTGTAAAGTTCTATCATGATAAACGAACGTTGTTTCAAAAAGACGTTGCCAAAGAAAAACTCTATAATTAGGGATGGCAGCGATTAGCGGCAATAAATTCTATAATTAGTAAAATCAATAACGAAATTGATAGCTTCACGAATGACTAACGGCTTGTAGCTAACTGCTAACAGCTATTTAAACGATTGCATGAAATTACATTTTATTGACATCACCATCATTCTGCTTTACCTGGCCATGATGGTATCACTTGGCTTTTGGTTCAGAAAAAAAGCGAAACAAAATAAAGACAGTTACCTCCTTGGCGGTAAATCTTTGCCCTGGTATATGCTGGGCATGAGTGATGCCAGCGATCAGTTTGATATCAGTGGTACCATGTGGATGGTCGCTTTATGTTTTGTATACGGCATGAAAAGTATTTGGATACCGTGGTTGTGGCCAGTGTTTAACCAGGTTATTCTGATGATGTTTTTATCTAATTGGCTGCGCCGTTCCAACGCCAGTACAGGGGCAGAATGGCTATCCACACGTTTTGGAAATTTTGGTAGAGGAATAAAATCTTCACACAATGTAGTCGTTGCATTTGCATTGCTAAGCTGTTTTGGTTTTTTAGCATATGGCTTTGTTGGCCTTGGAAAATTCATAGAAATATTTGTGCCATGGAATATGGTGAAGGATTATGTTCCTTTTCATGTATCTGCGCAATGGGTGCCTCACTTTTATGGTACTATATTTACATTGTTTGCCATGTTTTATTCTATACTTGGTGGCATGCACAGCATTGTACTGGGCGATTTTATCAAGTACATAATAATGACATTTGCCTGTATTGCCATTGCCGTCATTGCTTATCGTCATTTGCATCTGCCCGGTAATACATTGCATGTTCCGGAAGGTTGGTTTAACCCTTTTTTTGGATGGCATTTAAACCTCGACTGGAAAAATATTATCCCGGCAGCCAATAAAAAAATTGAAGATGATGGGTTCGGGCTATTCGGGATCTTTTTTATGATGATGCTTTTTAAAGGTGTATTTGCAAGTCTTGCCGGACCCGCACCCAATTACGACATGCAGAAAATTTTAAGTACCCGTTCACCAAAAGATGCTTCCCGTATGAGTGGTTTTGTTTCAATTGTGTTATTGCCAGTACGTTATTCCATGATCATCGGGTTAACTATTTTGGGATTGCTGTATTATAATCAGCTTAATATAACTACGCCGGGTGGAACTGACTTTGAAAAAGTATTACCATCTGCCATTAATAATTTTTTGCCTTCGGGTATACTGGGTCTTGTACTCACCGGTTTGCTGGGCGCTTTTATGGGCACTTTTTCAGGAACCGTCAATGCTGCACAGGCATATATTGTAAATGACATCTATCTTAAATACATCAACCCTGCTGCAGGCATCAGAAAAATAATGACCATGAATTATCTTTCTGGTTTGCTGGTAGTTTTTGTAGGTATACTGCTGGGCGTATTTGTGAAAGATGTGAACACCGTTTTACAATGGATTGTAGGTGGATTATACGGAGGTTACATTGCTGCCAATATGTTTAAATGGTATTGGTGGCGATTTAATGCCAACGGTTTTTTCTGGGGTATGCTGGCGGGTATTATTCCAGCCATTGCGCTGGCAGTATTTAAATCTGCTGGCATCATCACCGGCCTTGATTTATACTGGTGGCCAGTGATATTTCTTATTTCCCTGGTGGGCTGCTTTATTGGTACATATACAGCACCGCCTACGGATATGTTTATTTTAAAATCTTTTTATAAAACAGTACGGCCATGGGGTTTCTGGAAACCTGTACATGACATAGTAGTTGCCGACGATCCTTCTTTTGTGGCCAACAAACGTTTTAAGCTTGACATGTTTAATGTTGTGCTGGGCATCATCGCGCAGCTTTGTCTTACTATTTTGCCTATGTATATTGTTTTGTGGATGCAATTACCGCTACTGGTAACAATAGCCATCCTGGCAGTAATAATAGTAATACTGAAAAAAACATGGTGGGATAAATTAGAAAATTAATTAGTAATCATAAAAATCCTTTATAATATTATCCTTAGATGAGATCCTAAAAAGAAATATGATGAAATCGAAATTTGAAGAGAGACTAGCGTTATTGCAATCTGTACATGAAGAACTGGTAACCCGGCACAATGAAAAACTTTACCCTGGCAATGGTATCTATGACAGGTATAAAAATCCTATACTAACTGCAAATCATTCGCCGTTGTTCTGGCGCTACGATTTACATTATAAAAGTAATCCTTACCTGATGGAACGTTTTGGTATTAACGCTGCGTTGAATGCGGGTGCTATTAAATTAAATAACAAATACCTGGTAATTGCAAGAGTAGAAGGGGCGAACAGGAAATCTTTTTTTGCCGTAGCTGAAAGCGAAAACGGTATTGATAATTTCAGGTTTTGGGATTACCCGGTACAAATGCCTGAAACAGAAAATCCTGACACAAATATTTATGATATGCGTGTGGTGCAACACGAAGACGGATGGATATATGGTTTGTTTTGTACCGAGCGCCGCGATCCCAACGCAAGGCCGGGAGATCAGTCTGCAGCCATTGCACAATGCGGTATTGCAAGAACAAAAGATTTAAAAAATTGGGAACGATTGGCTGATCTCCAAACATCATCACCCCAGCAGCGCAACGTTGTACTGCATCCTATGTTTGTAAATGGTCAATATGCTTTCTATACAAGACCGCAGGATGGTTTTATTGATGCGGGAAGGGGTGGGGGTATTGGTTTTGGGTTGTCTGCTTCCATAACAAACGCCGTCATAAAAGAAGAGGTGATTGTGGATAGAAAAATATACCATACTGTATACGAAGCGAAGAACGGCGCCGGGCCGGCGCCCATAAAAACATCGCTTGGCTGGTTGCACCTGGCGCATGGTGTACGAAATACGGCTGCAGGTTTGCGTTATGTGCTCTATATTTTTATAACAGACTTGCAAGATCTTACAAAAGTTATTTATAAGCCAGGCGGCTATTTTCTTGCTCCTGAAGGAGAGGAAAGGATCGGCGATGTTTCCAACGTGGTTTTTTGTAACGGATGGATCAATGATGACGACGGCCAGCTATTTATTTATTATGCATCTTCAGATACACGTATGCATGTGGCAACAACAACCGTTGATAAATTACTTGACTATGCAGTTAACACGGCGCCAGATGGTTTCACCTCGGCGACATCAGTAGAAACATTAAATAAAATTATTGATAAGAATAAGAATCGTCAAACGTGAGTCGTGACGCATGCGTATGAACATGCCGGTGTTCGTGTAACCGGGTTATGCAGCCTTATGCCTCACGATCTAACCATACATTTTTTCCCTGATGCCTGAACGATTACATTCTTTCAAAAAGGAACTGGAAGCGGAATTGGAAGACATCCTTGCTTACTGGATGAAATATGATACGGATGAGCAATTCGGCGGATTTACCGGCAGGGTAGATCAGTTTAACAATGCAGACCTATATGCAGATAAAGGCAGCGTTTTAAACAGCCGCATACTATGGACTTTTTCAGCAGCATACCATCGAACAAAAAACATTGTATACCTCCAATATGCAGCGCGCGCGTATCATTATTTTATTAATCATTTCATAGACAAAAAATATGGCGGTGTTTACTGGAGTGTAAATTATAAAGGCGATCCGGCGGATAAAAAAAAACAGGTGTATGCGCAGAGTTTTGCGGTATATGCATTGAGTGAATTTTTTCTCGCGTCTGGTTTAGCAGCTGCAAAACAACACGCGATTGAGTTATTTGAAGTGATAGAGCAATATAGCTTCGACAAAATAAAGGGAGGTTATATTGATGCGTTTGCCGAAGCCTGGACCAATATGCAGGACATGAGCCTGAGCGCGAAGGATGCCAATGAAAAAAAGACCATGAACACGCACCTGCATATTCTGGAAGCGTATACCAGCCTCTACCGGATATGGTCAAGCGAAATAGTAGCCGCCAAAATCAGGGGCATTCTTCAAAACTTTTTTGAACACATCATTGATAGAGAATCATACCACCTGGTGTTGTTTTTTGATGAAAACTGGAATCGTAAATCAAATATTGTTTCTTATGGTCATGATATTGAGGCATCATGGCTGTTGCAGGAAGCGGCCGAAGTGATCTGTGAAAAAGAATTAATTGACCTGTCAAAAAAATTGGCCGTAAAAATGGCTGATGCCGCCTGGCAAGGGCTGGATACAGACGGTGGATTGTGGTACGAGTACGAGCCGGAAGAAAACCATTTAATAAAAGAAAAGCATTGGTGGCCGCAGGCGGAAGCCATGGTTGGGTTTTTCAATGCGTGGCAGGTAAGCGGGCAGGAAATGTATCTTCAGTCATCGCTCAATAGCTGGGAATTTACCAAAAAGCACATTCGTGATCGCCAGTTTGGTGAATGGGTGTGGGGAATACATGCGGATTATTCTATCATGCAGGGGCAAGATAAAATTGGTATTTGGAAATGCCCTTACCATAACGGAAGAGCATGTATTGAAATAATAAAACGGATTGAAGAGACGCAGAAAAGATAAAACGAACGTAGTCTTTTTTAGATTCAAAAGAGTGAGCGATCCAAAGACTACGGTAGTTTGCAGCGGAGCTCAAGATCGAAATGTGCTTTTTGCTTTGCAATTGCT
>JBDUAY010000226.1:0-9210 GCA_040004415.1 Bacteroidota bacterium
TCGTACGCTTTTTGCGGGCCATAAAAATCTTCCTGGTCCCACCAGCCTGCTACATGCATGATATGCACGCTGGGTGAATCCAGTCTTGCAGCAAGGCCTTGTTTTTGCCAGAAGAGATCATAGTTTGGATGATTTACATAATCATTCCACGAAGGGATTTTATTATGAAAATATTTTTTATTGACGTTTGATAAAGGCCCGAGTTTCAAATACCAGCTATAGGTATCATAATTGCCAAACTGAAACAATGAATCTGTTTTAGAAGCCTCTTCCATAAACGCATATTCAAAACCATAGCTTAAACGAAAAGCGCCATTGTGATGGAAGTCATCACCCAAAAACATATCTGCAGGGGTGGCCTGTTCAGAAACCGCTACCAGTGCGGGATGCGGGTCGAGGGCGCCCATAACAGCTGTCCAGCCATCATAAGAAATACCATACATGCCTGCTTTCCCATTGTTGTTTTTGATATTGGCCAAAAGCCAGTCGAATGTATCATACGTGTCTGTACTTTCATCAATGGCGTTCGGATCTTTTTTATTACGGGTGAAACGTTGCATTTCAAATTTGCCTTCGCTCTTATAACGGCCACGGATATCCTGGAATACAAAGATGTACCCGTCATCGGCCATGTCTTTTGTGTATTGATCTTTTTCGGGGCTTTCATTTCCACTGACGCCATAGGGTGTTCTTGATAATAAGAATGGCAATGGGTCTGATTGATCTTTTGGTGTAAAGATGACGGTATTGAGTTTAATGCCATCCCGCATAGGAATTAATATTTCCATGCGGTTGTATTTATCTGCTGCTTTTTGGGCGAAGCTTACAAGAAAACAAAAATTGCAAATGATCAGTAAGAGAAGTTTGCTGCTGGCATATTTCATAAAAAGCGTTTTAGTAAGGGAGCATTTATGGTTACCGAATTTACTAAACGCTTTCAATAAAGTGGTAATTAGAATTCAACCGATGCCCCCAACCATGCCATCATACCCATGCCATTTTCAATAGCGCCTTCATCAATATTAAACGTGGGTGTGTGTACGCCGGAAGTAATGCCCATTGCTTCATTCATTACGCCTAGCCTGTAAAAGCAACCAGGTATTAGCTGGGTGTAATAACCAAAATCTTCTGCACCCATCCGCAGTTCGGTCGTTTCTACATTTTCATCACCCATAAATTTTTTGGCGAGATCTTTTGCCACAACATTCAGCTGCTCATTATTATAAACGGAAGGGTATCCAACATCAATGTGAAGGTCAATTTCTGCACCCATACTGTGAACCAATTCTGTAGCAAGTTTACGAATGATATCATGCGCCCTAAAACGCCATGTCTCATCCATCGCACGAAATGTGCCCATCAGTTTTACTTCACCCGGAATAACATTGGTCGTATGCCCACCCTGGAAAGATGTAATGGATAATACAGAAGCGTCAAAAGGGTTTCGGTTACGGCTGATGACCTGTTGCAGCGCCACAATTAAATGCGATGCAATTAAGATGGTATCCGCTGCAACCTGTGGTGAGGCCGCATGACCGCCTTTGCCTTTTATAGTGATATAAATTTCATCGGCACTGGCCATCACTTTACCTTCTTTAAAACTAAATTTTCCAACTTGCAAACCCGTATGTACATGCAAACCAAAGATGGCCTGCGGTTTTGGGTTTTCCAGTACGCCGTCTTTGATTAGTAAACTGGCGCCTCCCGGATTGCGTTCCTCGCCGGGTTGAAAAATCAATTTTATTGTACCTTCCCAACTGTCTTTTAATTCGTTTAAAATTTTTGCAGCACCCAGCAAAATACTTGTATGTACGTCGTGACCACACGCATGCATAATTCCTTTGTTGGTAGAAATATAATCAACTTTATTTTCTTCCTGGATGGGTAACGCGTCCATATCCGCACGTAACGCAATGATTTTCTTAGCAGGATTTTTTCCTTTGATCAACCCAATGACACCCGTGGTTGCCATAACCTGTAACGGAATGTCCATCGCGATTAATTTCTCCTGTATAAATGCGGAAGTCTTAAATTCCTGGTAGCTTAATTCAGGATTGGCATGTATATGATGACGTACAGCTATTATTTCCGGTGCGTATTTTTTTGCGAGGGCTTTAATTTGATCTTTCAGCATGCCGCAAAAATAGTCAATTGCTGATTCTGTGATTTGCATATGTTGCAGAACCGGGTCAAACACAGCTAATACGCATCAAAAATCAATGGCTGATTCTATATCGTGCCATCACCAAATCCTCCAATCTGCAATTTCTTTCTATTGGTTAACATCAGCAATCTTCACTTCAATCGTATCACGCACTAAAAAAACACTGTTGGGGAACTCTTTGGACAGCGACTTGCGATAATCTTCTGCTTCATCTTTGTCTTTAAAATTGCCAACCCGCAAGCGGAAATAAGGGGATTGGTAAAGCAGGTAAGCTTTTAATTCAGGGTGTAATTGATAGATTTTTGTTTTTGCCGAGATAGCAGCATTTCTGTCGCTGGTATTAATAACCTGCAAACGGTAACCGGCTATGTTGCGGCGCGACTCGCGCGTAGTGACCTCGTTTATTTGTGCTTGTTTTTTTACCAGCAAATCAACCCGCGGATCTTTATGGATAACGATTGAAGAAGTAGAATCTGTTTGGGCCATTGCTACATGTGCAAAGCAGCAAATAAAAACCGCCAGTAACATTTTTTTCATAAAAAAACCTTTTGAATAGCGCACAAGCGCCGGGCAAGATAAGTAAAAAACTATGCCAATTTGCGGGCATTTTATTTTGCCCCAGATTTCATCCAAAAAGTGGGTTGCCCTATCAGTGGCCTGGAATAAATGTTTGACGAGGGCGGCTCAGCTTAAAGATTTTTTGCATGGCCGGTGTTT
This sequence comes from Bacteroidota bacterium, assembly GCA_040004415.1. Taxonomy (GTDB): domain Bacteria; phylum Bacteroidota; class Bacteroidia; order Chitinophagales; family Chitinophagaceae; genus JACMLD01. The sequence continues at coordinate 2,882 of JBDUAY010000226.1, forward strand.
TACCATCCAACTTTGCACGGCAGTATGTTTATAATCAGCAAATCTGCGGCAATTAATGCTGTTCTTTAACAATTTGTACGCTCGCGCTGCAACCCAGCCTCGAAGCCCCCGCTTGTACCAATTGATCTGCAAACGCATATGTTTTAATACCGCCGGATGCTTTGATTTTTACCGCAGCAGGCAGGTGAGCGTGCATCAATTGTACCGCTTCCAGGCTCGCACCCTTTTCCGCATAGCCTGTACTCGTTTTCATAAAATCAATCCCCAGCGGCGCAAATTTATTGCAGCATTCAATAATCTCTTCATTTGTTAATATGCCGCTTTCGATAATAACCTTTATTATTTTCCCTTTATTGTGTATCAAATCTGTAGCAAGGCTTACTTCCCTCGTAAGAAATTCCCAATCATTCATCCGCAATGCCACCAGGTTTATCACCATGTCCAGCTCGTCTGCACCATCCACTATAGACAATACGGTTTCGGCAATTTTTGCTTCAGTGGCAGAATAGCCAAAAGGGAATCCGATAACGGTAGCCACTTTTATAGTAGTGGGGTCTAAAATTGCTTTTACCCGTTTTACAAACGGTGGTGGAATACACACTGCCGCAAACCCATATTCTACCGCTTCCATGCATAATCTTTCCACGTCTGCAATAGTTGCCGTGGGTTTTAATATGGTGTGATCTATATAAGGCGCGATATCCATTAACAAAAAATTCTTTAATGCTTTTTTAATAGTAACAGAAGACGCTGGTGTTCGCTGTGCTTTTTTTTAACCGCTGATCAATTTATTGCATCGAAGTTACCCTCATTTCAGTAATTTCAATGCTTCACGAATATCTAATAAAAAATCAAAACAACATGAGAAAACGACTTTTCGCGTGGGGGAAGCACATGCGGGTGCTTTTGCCGGCTTTACTTTTTTTTCTGCAGATGGCCGCACAGCCAACATTTCCAATAAATGGTGTGGCCGATCCTAAAGTGAATAGTTATGCTTTCACCAATGCTACCATTGTTAAAGATGGGCAGACTACACTTTCCAACGCTACTTTAATAATTAAAGATGGTAAAATAGTAGCTGCCGGCAATAATATTGCTGTGCCAAAAGATGCTGTAGTGATTGATTGCAAAGGCAAATACATCTATCCTTCTTTTATTGATATTTATAGTGATTACGGTCTAACCGAGCCTGTACGTGAGCGCAGCGGATTTAATTTTGGTGGCCCATCACAAATTACATCTAACCAAAAAGGAGCTTTTGGCTGGAACCAGGCCATACGAAGTGATGTGGAAGCAGGTAAACTTTTTAATGCGGATAACGGAAAGGCGAAACCGTTGCGCGAAGCAGGTTTTGGTACCGTCCTTACACATCAGAAAGATGGTATAGCCCGCGGTACCGGGGTGCTTGCAACATTGGCAAATGAAAAAGATAATTTAGTTATCATTAAAGAAAAAGCATCTGCCCATTATTCATTGGCGCGTGGCAGTTCTACGCAATCATATCCCAGTTCTGTTATGGGGTCGATTGCATTATTGCGGCAAACCTACCTGGATGCGCAGTGGTACAAAAGTAATCCAACTGCAGAAGGCGTAAACTTGTCGCTGAAGGCATTTAATGAAACGCAGAATTTGCCGCAGATATTTGATGGCAGCGATAAATGGGGTGATCTCCGGGCAGACAGGATTGGCGATGAATTTGGCGTGCAATATATTATTAAAGGCGGCGGTAACGAGTATCAGCGCATCAATGAAATAGCCGCTACCAAAGCAAGTTTTATTTTGCCACTTAATTTTCCACAGGCAATGGAAGTAGAAGACCCCAATGATGCACGGTTTGTGTCACTGGCAGATATGAAACATTGGGAACTGGCACCCACAAATCCCGCAGCTTTTGAAAAGGCAAATATCCCCTTCTGCTTAACTACTGCGGATTTGCGCGATACAAAGCAATTTATGACCAATTTGCGCAAAGCAATCGAATATGGCCTTACGGAAGCAAAGGCTTTTGAAGCACTTACAAAAACACCGGCTGCATTATTGGGCGTTTATGATAAGGTAGGAAGCTTAGATGCAGGCAAACTCGCTAATTTCCTTATCACATCTGGTCCCATCTTCAATGAAAAAACAGTTATTTACCAGAACTGGATACAGGGAGAAAAGTATGGCGTTAATGAAATCAATTGGAACAATATTGCAGGCACCTATAATTTAGTCATTACTGGTACTGGCGGAAATACTACTAACTATACCCTGGATGTAAAAAGCGCGACGGCTGCAAATGTAATTGGCAAGGATACATTAACCAGCAAATTTAGCTACGATGGTAAATTAGTAAAACTGAGTTTTTCCACAACGCCTGCCAGGAGAATGCCGGCAGGTGATTCTGCACATGCAAACATGACCCCGCCTGCCGGAGGCGGTGGAAGAGGGGGGGGCGGATTTGGCGGCGGCAGAGGCGGTGCCTCTGTAAGATTAAGCGGCGTAAACAACGAAGGCATATGGCAGGGTAATGGAGATGACAGTGCTGGCGGAAAAATATCCTGGACAGCAAATTTTTTAAAAGCGGCAGTAGAAAAAGCCGATAGCGTGAAAAGAAAAATCCCATTGCGCCTGGGTAAAGTAACCTATCCGTTTGACGGGTATGGTTGGGAAGAATTGCCTAAACCGGAAAATATTTTAATTAAAAACGCAACTGTTTGGACGAGTGAAAAAGAAGGCAAATTAGAAGGAACCGATGTGCTGATAAAAAATGGAAAGATAGCGCAGGTGGGTAAAAGCCTTTCTGATGCAACTGCCAAAGTAATAGACGGTACGGGTAAGTTTGTAACTGCCGGTATTATTGATGAACACTCGCACATAGCTGCTGCTTCCATTAATGAAGGTGGTCAGTCAGTAACGTCTGAAGTTAGAATTGCAGATAATCTTAATCCGGAAGACATTAATATTTACCGCCAGTTAGGTGGTGGGGTTACTTCTTCGCATATACTCCATGGTTCTGCCAACAGCATTGGCGGACAAACACAACTTATAAAATTACGCTGGGGTGTAGGTGATGATGGGCTTAAATTCCAGGGTGCTGATCCGTTTATCAAATTTGCATTGGGTGAAAACGTAAAGCGTACAACTTCTACACAGGGAAATAACCGTTTCCCGGATACACGTATGGGGGTGGAAGAAGTGTTGATGGATGCATTTCAACGCGCCAGCGATTACCAGAAAGCAATGAAAACAGCGGAGGAAAACAATAAAAAGAAAGGCGCTGCGCCGATGACTGTCCGCCGGGATCTTGAACTGGATGCATTGGTAGAAATCATGAATAAGAAAAGGTTTATTACCTGTCACTCTTACATACAAAGTGAAATTACTGCTGCTATGCGGGTAGCGGAGAAATTTGGTTTCCGCTTCAACACGTTTACGCACATATTAGAAGGTTATAAAGTAGCAGATAAAATGAAAGAACATGGCGCCAATGCATCTACATTCAGCGACTGGTGGGCATACAAAGTAGAAGTGCAGGATGCTATTCCGCAAAACGCATCTATTATGCAACGGGTAGGATTAAATGTGGCGATCAATTCTGATGATGCAGAAATGGCGCGCAGGCTTAACCAGGAAGCAGCGAAAAGTGTAAAGTATGGTGGCATGAGTGAAGAAGATGCCTGGAAGATGGTTACAATTAACCCGGCAACTATGCTGCACGTGCAGGATAAAGTGGGAAGTATAAAAGTGGGCAAAGACGCTGACGTTGTTGTGTGGAGCGATAACCCGCTAAGCATTTATGCAAAGCCTGAAAAGACAATTGTTGATGGTACGATTTATTTTGATCTCGACCATGATATGCAATTGCGCAAACAAATTGCTGCAGAACGTAACCGTTTGGTGCAGAAACTGCTGGCAGAAGGACGTACAGAAGGTGCTGCCGGTGGTGCACCCAGGGCAAGGGCCGTTCCAAGTTTCCAGTTTATATTAAGTTGCGGCGATCATGAACACCACGATGGCCTTATAACAGTTGATATCAGCTCAGACGACGAGGTTGGCACTAATTCTAACAAATAAATTTTACAGCAATGAGAAAAATAATTTTTAATATAGGCTGCCTGCTATTGATTTATATTGCCGGCAACGCACAGGAAGACGTTTATCCAAAGACTGCAAATACGGGCGTGTTGTTTATCACCAATGCAACGATTCATGTTGGCAACGGCCAGGTAATTACGAACGGCACAATAAAAATAAGCAATAGTAAAATTGAACAGGTGGGCGTAAATATTGTGGTAGCCGCAGATGCGAAAGTGCTGGATGCAAAAGGCAAGCAGGTATATCCTGGCTTAATATTACCCATTACGGATGTTGGGTTAAAAGAAATAGGAAGTGGTGTACGCGGTTCGAATGATTTTTCCGAAATAGGAGAATACAATCCAAGCATCCGTTCCATTGTTGCCTATAATACAGATTCTAAAATAATCAATACCCTAAAGGCAAATGGAATATTGCTGGCATGTGTTGTGCCGCAGGGTGGCGTTATCAGCGGTTCATCTTCTGTTGTGCAATTTGATGCCTGGAACTGGGAAGATGCTGCATATAAAATGGAAAATGGTATTCATGTGCATTTGCCAAGTTTCATTGTACGCGTGGGAAGACGCGGTGGTGGCGGCTTTCCGGGGGCTGCAGGCGCAGTTGCTGCAACTGATCCGGTAAAAGAAGCACTGGATAAAATAGCAGAAATCAAAAGTTTTTTCAGGGAAGCAAAGGCTTACTTACAGGAACCTGCGCACAAACAAACCAATCTTAAATATGAAGCCGTAAAAGGTTTGTTTGATAAAAAACAAAAGCTGTTTGTCTATGCAGACCAGGTAAAACAAATGCTGGTGGCCATTGATTTTGTAAAAGAATTTGATTTTGATGTTGTGCTGGTAGGTGCGTCAGAAAGCTGGCAGATAGCTGCCTTGCTAAAACAAAATAATATTGCTGTTATTCTCAACCAGGAGCATAGTTTGCCGGCTACCGAGGATGACGATGTGGATCAGCCATATAAAACACCGTTCGTGTTAAAGAAGGCAGGTGTTCTTTTTGCATTGAATGACGACCATGAAGAAAGCCGTTACCGCAACCTGGCATTTAATGCCGGTACTGCAGCTGCTTATGGTTTAACAAAAGAAGAAGCATTGCAGGCTATTACACTCGATGCGGCAGCTATTCTTGGTATAGCGGATAAAACCGGTTCTATTGAAGTGGGTAAAGACGCTAATGTCATTATAAGCGATGGTGATGTACTGGATATGAAAAGCAGTATTATTACAGCCGCTTTTATCCAGGGTCGCCAGGTATCGCTTGATAATAAACAGCACCAACTGTATGAAAGATATAAGTACAAATATGGGTTGAAATAATTGGTAGTAAGTGTAATGATAAGCCCTGGAGAAATCCGGGGCTTATTTTTTAAAAGGATGCAATCAGCAAAAATTGTAACGTTCCGCCAGCACAAGGCGTTCCGATGGAACGCTATTAACATGCTGAATTATTTCTACCTGTAAAGTGTTCCGCTGGAACACATCTCTCCCGGCTGAATGCTTTTAAATAAGTAAACCAACCTTTTTTATTTTCTATGATCGGTATTTTAAGGGTTATCCAGGATGTATATCTTTAGTCATCCTCCAACATATTTGTGCAACATATAAATTGGAAAGTAAAAATTATTCAGATCAGATACCGTTGTAACCTGCTCATATTTGATTTCTTCCAAACTTTTAAAGTGGCCATGCCAAATTTGATCTTCAATTTTTCACTAAGTCTTAGTTCCAGCTCATTTGAAAAAGTCCCGTCTTTCCCCGAAAACCACCATCCATAACAATCTCCCCGCTTTCATACTTCTCCGGATAGATCTAACCACATGTTTTGTATCTTAACAACAAAACCATTATGAAACAATTACTGCTTGTCATCCTTGTTTGCGAAATGTCTTTCTCTTTCGCACAAAAACCACCAACTGCAACTTTAAAATCAGTTTTATTAGAACAACTGAAAACAACGCATAATAAAAAAGATTGGTTTGTGCCGGTGAATACCGCCGTGGAAGGGCTTACTGCGGAACAAGCCATGTGGAAAGATAGCAGCGGCAATCATTCTGTTGGGCAGCTAACCTATCACTTAGTTTTTTGGAATACGCAATCACTTGCCAAGCTAACCGGGGTTAAAGCAGATGTCTTCAGTGGTAATAACGAAGAGACGTTTAATAATAAACTTGATAAAGAGAGTTGGGATAATTTGGTTAAAAAGCTGGATGATGTTTTAACACAACTGGAAAAAGTAGTAAGTGCCGCAGATGATAC
>JBDUAY010000637.1:0-2752 GCA_040004415.1 Bacteroidota bacterium
CAAACATCTCATATTTTAAACCAGCGCCCAACGTAAAGTATTTCCTGTTTCCCTTCGCCGGATTTTCATAAAAATAACCTGCACGCAGCGCAAATTGGTTTTGATACCAGAACTCGGCTCCTAAAGATGCCTGCACTTCTTTCAGCTCTTCAGAGAAACCTCCGGGTGCATCTCCAAATGAATTAAACCAGCTTCCTACAACCCCCTGGTTGCGGTATTTTTGAAGACCGCTACTATCTCCTAATGCTGGTGGGGTAGGTACCAATAGCTTATGAAGATCAAGCCCAAAAGTCATTTTACTATCCTGGTCAAATACCTTGGTATAGGCAACCCCTAATCCCAAATTGGCAGGTATATAATCTTTTTGTGTGGCATCATTGGTATAACTGATTTTAGAACCCAGGTTACTCAACGTTACGCCGTAGTTTAATCCTGAACCATCTTCCTTTAAACCTGTATGAAATATACTGATGTCGGCAGCAATAGCTGTACCGGGCTTGTAAATAGTACCACTGTTGTTTGGATCGCCGCTTGCCAGGCTGGAGTTAATGTACCGCATTGCAATACCTACTCCTAATTTATCCGATAACTTACGGGAGTAACCCAAATCAAGCGCAAATTCACGGGGGCGATATTGACCTAATTCAGAACCATTGTTATCGGTAAATTGAATATTACCCAAACTAAAATACCTTAATGAACCGGAAATAGCTGAAAGTTCATCCAATTTATAGAAGCCTGACAAGGAAGCTAAATAAACATCATTTATATCAAGCCCTTTAAGCCAGGGCGTATAGGTTAAAGACATCCCTCCTTTATTGGTGTTAAAAGGCGTTTTAGCCAGGTTCCAGAAAGCCGCATTTGCATCAGGAGAAGTTGCTACACCAAGATCTCCCATTCCGCCAGCGCGGGCATCAGGAGAAATGCGTAAAAAAGGTACAGCAGAAGTTACTACATTTATAGGATCAGTTTGCTGGGCTGTTACTATGCTGGTGGCACTTCCCAGTAATAAAACCAAGGCAGTTAATTTAATAGTTGCTTTTTTCATTCCGTAATTTTTGTCTTGTTTAAGTAGACATACACTCAATAAGCGCAGAGTTTTGGGGGTGTAAAATTATAAATTAAGAAATAGTGTGCACAATTATATTAACTATTTTGTGAAATTAGAAGATTTTTGCCAATCAACCGCATAACCATTCGGCTAATAATTATTTTTTACAATTTTTATTTCACTTCAACAGTTAATTTTTAAAGAACGGCTTTCAGGGTTGTTTATTGTTTTAAAAAAGCACTATCTATATAACACGCAATATTATCTATAGCTGTTTTTCAACTTTAAAAAAGAATACGCATTAGGTAATATATGGCTGGGATTTTGCTTATTATTTCTCATTAAAAAAATTAACACAACCGACATATACAATAATGATAATAATTTTCGTTCCAGTAAATGGAAAAGGGATGCTAACATTTTGATAAAATCCTGAAACCGGCATATCCGGTAAATTGTATATGGGGTAAAATATTTATATTCGCATTGAATTCCCCAAAACAATATTAAAGAAAACCTTTCGTTAAATAATTTGCAAAACGAACGCACATGCAAAAAACATTTTCAGTAAAAAATTTAATTATCCTGGCGGCGGTAGTCTTCTCGCTGGGAGCCTGTAAAAGTGGTAGTTCTTCCGGTGGAAAGAAGAAATCCAAATCATCTGTAACAGGATGGAACTACGATGACAAGAACATGGGAAATTACCATGTAGCTAAAATGAAGTATCCGAAAGCTGGTCCTGGATTGGTTTTTGTTCAGGGTGGTACTTTTGTTATGGGTGCCAAAGATGAAGATGTAATGGGCGACTGGAATAACATTCCCCGTCGTATCACAGTACCATCATTTTTTATTGATGAAACCGAGGTAGCCAATGTGCATTATCGTGAATATATCTATTGGCTTGAAAATACTTTTTCAGGTGACACAGCAGTAATGGCGAAAGCTTTGCCGGATACGCTTTGCTGGCGTGAAGAGCTGGCTTATAATGAGCCTTATGTTGAATATTATTTCAGGTATCCCGCATACAATTATTACCCTGTTGTGGGTGTTTCCTGGCAGCAGGCGCATGATTTCTGTATCTGGAGATCAGACAGGGTAAACGAACTAACCTTGTTACAAAAAGGGTATTTGAAAAAGGATTTTGCTAAGAAAGAAATGAGGGGCGGCGGTGCTGAAGGTTCATTCAATACTGAAACTTATTTGATGAATCCGGAATTGATACAAGGCAGGACCAAGCCAAAAAAATCTGAATTAAAAGATGTGAGCGGTAAACCAAGGGCCAATGTAAAAATGGAAGATGGTTTACTGAATATGGGTTACCGTTTACCAACTGAAGCCGAGTGGGAATACGCAGCTTACGGTTTATTGGATCAAAACCCCAACCCGCGTAAAAAAGAAGGAAAAAGCGGTGAAGAGTTAATATCAAACCAGCAGATTTATTCCTGGAGCAAAAATCCAAATGGCCTTCGCGATAATCGCAGAGGTAGCTGGCAGGGTAAGTTCTTAGCCAACTTTAAACGCGGAAGTGGTGATAACATGGGTGTTGCGGGTGGTTTGAATGACCGGTCTGCTATCCCTGGTAATATCAAAGCATTTTATCCCAATTCATTTGGTTTATATAACATGAGTGGTAACGTTGCAGAATGGGTACAGGACGTTTACAGGCCTTCAACGCCTACTGATGGAGAAGATTTCAACTAT
>JBDUAY010000010.1:0-29437 GCA_040004415.1 Bacteroidota bacterium
ACTACTTACATAAATCTTTTCAATAAAAAATGCCCCGTTTGTACTGGGCATTTTTATTATGTGACCATTCCGTTTGCTACACCAACATTCCATTGGTTTCACTAACATTCCATTGGTTTCACCAACATTCCATTGGTTTCACCAACATTCCATTGGTTTCACCAACGGCTACTGACATTCAAGTCCTTCAGACTTGTTAGCCTGGAAGGATTTGCAGGACCTGTTATTTTTTTATTTTGGTTTGTATTTTGACTCTTCGAAGATTTTCTTCGCGTCTGTTTGCAACACTTGTGGTAAACTGAGGCTGCTGTTTTTATCTGCAAACTTCTTTACAATCTGCCAGCCAATCCACTGACCAATATTACCCGGCGATGCGTCTGGCATGCCATCCGTTTTTGGTGCTTCGCCTATAAAATTTTGGATGACGGTTGGCTCCGTAGTAAAAATATCATTGTTCTGAATAATATAGTTCCAAACCAGGCCCTCATTGTTTTTGCACCAGTCTATTTGAGATTGCGTAAAGCCTGTCTTCAACGTATCTGCACCAGCAGGTAAAAACTTATCGATCATATACCATTGCTTTCCTTTTTCTATTATTTGCTCCATCAATGTTTGCCCCTGCGGCTTTTCCGGATAAATATCCAGCGCAATATTCTGCAAACAATTTACGGGTATGTATTCCGGTTCAAAACGCCGGCTGATATATTGTGGAAATTTATCGATCGCTTCAGGCGTATTGTACGCACTGAAATATTTGCCCAGGTACATTTGCAACCCAATTGCCATAGCATCTTTTGTAAGCGCTACGGAAGGGTCTCCAATCAATCCCGAATAAGTAACCAGTTTTGGAAGTTTATAATCAGGGTAATAAAATTTAATGTATTGAAATCCTTTCTGCAGCTGTGCGCCTATGTTATCCAAACTGCTGAATTTCTTTTGTACAGAATCAAACAATGGCCTGCTGTGATTGATATATGTTTTGATGATGACCGGCAGATCGTGCAGCGTATCGGTAGTACCACCAATTACAATGTTCCGGACGAAATCCGTGAAAAAATAAGGATACTTTTTTCCCACCGCGTCGAGGCTCTGGATAATATGATTGGTATCTGCACTAAAAAAATCTTTATCGAACCGCCCGATAGCTGCATCCACTTTTATACCCGACACATCCGGTATATGATTATTGCCACAACTGCTCAATACACTAAAGGCTAACAAAATAAGAATCAGTCTGTTCATGCCAGTAAAACGATGGGTGGTGAAGAATGTTGTAAATGTAATTGTAAAATCGTGGCTAAACAACTGAAGTCTTTAAAGACTTCGGATGTTTAAGTATTTGTAAATTTGTAGTATGAAAATAGCATTGGCCCAGCAGAATTATCACATCGGTAATTTCGAAAGCAACATTCAAAAAATCATCGGTGCAATAGAAAAGGCAAAAAAGCAGGGCGCTGATCTTATCGTGTTTACAGAGTTATGTGTTTGCGGTTATCCTCCACGCGATTTTGTAGAATTCAATGATTTCATGAATAAATGCTACGATGCCATTGACACCATAAAAGAACATGCAGACAGCATTGCGGTAATAGTAGGATCCCCCCAGCGAAATGCCAAACCACAAGGTAAGGACCTGTTTAATGCCGCCTGGTTTTTATACGAAAAACAAATAAAAGCAACGGTGCAAAAAACATGTTTGCCCACCTACGATGTGTTTGATGAATACCGCTATTTTGAACCGGCATACGACTGGAACGCAATCCCATTTAAAGGCAAAAAAATTGCCCTTACTATTTGTGAAGATATCTGGAACTTAGGCGACAATCCCCTCTATCGCATCTGCCCGATGGACAAGTTAATCAAACAGCAGCCTGACCTGATGATCAATATTTCGGCATCACCGTTTGATTATGACCATGATGATGATCGCAAAGAAGTTATTCGTGCCAATGTATTAAAATATAAATTGCCGATGTTCTATTGCAACACGGTAGGTTCTCAAACAGAAATTGTTTTTGATGGTGGAAGCCTGGTCATGGATGCCGGCGGCAAGCTGGTTACCGAAATGAAATATTTTGAAGAAGATTTTGCCATCGTGGATACTGCCGGTATGGATGCCGTACCTGCCATAAAAAAAGACGAAGCAAACACCATCATCGCCAGTGCTGAACGCTCGGTTACCAGTTTGTTTGATAAAGACATGCGCGTATCAAAAATCAGTAATCCGGATGCGATTACAGCTTACCTGACTGCGCCTGAAAACATTGCAGAAATACATGCGGCGCTGCAGCTCGGTATCAAAGATTATTTCAGGAAGATGGATTTTACAAAAGCAATATTGGGCAGCAGCGGGGGTATAGACAGCGCCGTGGTATTGGCTTTGGCCTGCGAAGCACTGGGAACGGAAAATGTACGGGCCGTGCTGATGCCTTCACATTATTCTACAGCGCATTCAGTTAGCGATGCGGAACAGCTTAGCAAAAATTTGGGCAACCCTTACGACATTGTTCCCATAAAAAATATTTATACCTCCTTTATTGATGAGCTGAAACCCATTTTTAAAGATCTTCCATTTAGCCTGGCAGAAGAAAATATACAAAGCAGGAGCCGCGGTAATTTGCTGATGGCCATTGCCAATAAGTTCGGCTACATATTGCTGAATACTTCCAATAAAAGTGAGCTGGCAACTGGCTACGGAACGCTGTATGGAGATATGGCTGGCGGACTGAGTGTGTTGGGCGATGTATATAAATTACAAGTGTACGCGCTGGCAAAATTCATCAACAGGAACAAAGAAATCATTCCCTCAAATATTATTACCAAGGCCCCTTCTGCAGAATTAAGACCCAATCAAAAAGACAGCGATAGCCTGCCCGAATATGATATACTGGATAAAGTATTATACCAATATATTGAACGCAGGCAAAGCCCTAAAGAACTTATTGCGATGGGAATTGATGAAGCGCTGGTAAAAAGAATTTTAAAGCTGGTCAACACGAACGAGTATAAACGCAACCAGTTTTGTCCAATCATTCGGGTAAGTTGCAAAGCTTTTGGTGTTGGAAGAAGAATGCCGATTGTAGGAAAATACCTTTCGTAGCGAAGAAGCTATTAGTGGCGCGGCAAGGTCGTTGTTTTCTACAGTTAAGATTGATGTGCTAAACAGGCATTGCCTGGTGGTAAAGGCTAATAGCTATCAGCTAACAGCTCCTCAAAAAATGAAGCCACCCGCTAAGAATAGCAGGCGGCTGTTGGTTGTTTATGAAATCAAAAGTTGAATTAATGTTTTAGTGTAGCAATAAGATGGTAGGTTGTTGCCCCAACAACATCATCATACGCAACAATCATGTTGGTATCATTCATTGAGATAATGGTGGCGTCACCGTCTGTAAAACTGAATGTTCCGCTTAATATAGTTTCTGTATTTTTAAATACCCAGGCAAATGTTGTTGTCTGTGGATCGGTGCTGTTACATTTTACCGCAGCCTCGTCCATTGTGCCGGTGTTATCTGTTTTGAAAGTATAGGTGTTATCCAGCTGGCAAGCTTTGATAGCTGCAGTAACATCTGCGTCGCCTACATTGTCTTTATTGGTATCCTGTGAAACGGATTGAATTTTCCATGAAGATTGTGTAAGCAGTATTGCTTTTGATTTTGGCGCTGCGGTAGTATCAGCGTTACTCTTTTTGCAGGAGGCTGCAGAGGTTAACAAAATTATAATAGCAAGTACTTTTAATACTGCGGGTTTCATGGGTGGATTATTTAAGTTTGTCTGTTCTTTTCTATAAACTGCATAGTACACGGTTTTATTGTATTGTTGCAGGGGTTTTCGCTTAACAAAATTTTATATAAAGGTTTATATTGGCAAAGGAATTGCAAGCTGGTTGTTCGTATTTTTACCAGCAATTGAGCGCCGCTCGCTGATAATAAGTTGATACAGATGATAACATTATTAGTAGTATTACGGTAGCAATCAAATAATTTAATTATACATTATGCTTCAAACCGCGGATGACATCAGGCAGTTAAATGAAAAAATACAATACCAGTCTGTTTTTACAGATAGATTGAGAGATGAGGTAGGGAGAATAATTGTGGGACAACATTATATGCTCGACAGGCTGCTGATAGGGCTTCTCAGCAATGGTCATGTATTACTGGAAGGTGTGCCCGGGCTGGCAAAAACGCTGGCGATAAAATCGCTGGCACAGGCCATTCACGCCAAATTCAGCCGTATACAGTTCACACCAGATTTGTTGCCGGCAGATGTCACCGGAACCATGATTTATCAGCAACAAAGAAATGAATTTGTAGTCCGCAAAGGGCCCATCTTTACGAATTTTTTATTGGCCGATGAAATAAACCGTGCCCCTGCAAAAGTGCAAAGCGCCTTGCTGGAAGCCATGCAGGAAAGGCAGGTTACCATTGGCGATACTACTTATAAACTGGAAGATCCTTTTCTTGTGCTGGCTACTCAAAACCCGCTGGAACAGGAAGGCACATACGCTTTACCGGAAGCACAGGCCGACAGGTTTATTATGAAAGTGGTCGTTAATTATCCTTCAAAAAGTGAAGAGCAACTTATTATAAGGCAGAATGTGCAGGGATTGAAATCGCCCGAAGTAAACCAGGTTGTTTCTATTCAGGAAATTTTACAGGCAAAAGAACTGGTCCGCAGTATTTATATGGATGAAAAAGTAGAAAATTACATTCTCGACATTGTATTTGCCACCCGTTCACCAGATAAATATAACCTGGTTAAATTAAGACCATTGATTGCATACGGTGGGTCGCCGCGGGCCAGCATTAACCTTGCCCTGGCAGCAAAAGCAAATGCATTTTTAAATAAACGCGGTTATGTAATTCCGGAAGATGTGCGCGCTATTTCAAAAGACGTATTGCGTCATCGTATTGGATTAACCTATGAAGCAGAAGCTGAAAATGTAAACGTGGAGAATGTTATTGATGATATCCTGAAAGTTATCAGCGTGCCATAAGAAGAAATGCTGATGTTGTAATTGGGATGTTTTATGATTTCTCTTATCATTGTACCAGTCTCAAAATCTAAAAATCCCAAAATCAGCAATTAAAATTGAATGTTGATATTAATAAAATAAAAAACTGTTCAACTTAAAGCCTTGCTTACAACCGCTGAAATATTAAAGAAAGTAAAAGAGCTGGAAATTAAGAGTAAGAAAATTACCCAGCATCTTTTCACCGGCGAATACCATTCAGCGTTTAAAGGACGTGGTATGAGTTTCAGGGAGGTGCGGGAATATTATCCGGGTGACGATGTGCGGTTTATTGACTGGAACGTAAGCGCCCGCTTCTCCACCCCTTTTACAAAAGTATTTGAAGAAGAGCGGGAGCTAACGGTGATGCTGCTGGTAGATGTAAGTGCCAGTTCTTTATTTGGAACTGTTCATGCACGTAAAAAAGATATTGTAACAGAAATAGGCGCTGTCCTTACTTTTTCAGCTATCAGCAACAATGATAAGGTAGGCGTTATTTTTTTTAGTGATAAAGTAGAAAAATACATTCCTCCAAAAAAAGGAAAACAGCATGCATTATACATTGTCCGTGAATTGTTAACCGCGGAGCCAAAAAGAAAAGGCACCAATCTTGGTGAGGCATTGCGTTTTTTTAATAACTCTACCCGTCAACGAAGCATTGCATTTGTGCTGAGTGATTTTTTAGACGATACTTTTACTGATGCCATGAAAGTAGCCGGTAAAAAGCACGATATGATTGGTGTTAAAGTATACGACCAGATGGATGTGAAATTACCGGATGCAGGTTTGCTGCAGGTTAGCGATGCAGAAAGCGGCAAAACAAAATGGATTGACAGCAGTGATTACTGGACAAGACAGCAATATGAAAAACGTTTTTTTGATCATACAGAGTGGTGCAAAAATCTTTTTTTAAAAAGTGGAAGTGATTTATTGCACATACGCACAGATGAAGATTATGTAAAAGTTTTGCAGAAATTTTTTATTGGAAGACACAAATGACCCAACAGCACAGTTATTTTTTTGAATGAGCAGAACAACCCCACATATCATTACCATTATTGTTTTTCTTTTTTTGTGTTCCATTTGTTTTTCGCAGATGGATGTGTCTGTTAAGGCAACCATTAACCGTGATAAAATAATGATCGGTGAACAGGTTGAATTAAAGCTGGAAGCGAAGCTGCCAAATGGTTCAGACGCAACATGGTTCCCGGTAGATTCTATGACCCATTTTGAATTTGTTGATAAAGGAAAAATTGATACCGTTGCAACCGCTGATACAAAAACGTATCGTCAAACACTTATTATTACCAGCTTTGATTCTGGCCGCTGGGCCATTCCTTCACTGGCATTTACGATTGGCAACAAAGAATATCTCACTGATTCAATACCCATCTCGGTAGCGTATTCCAATTTCGATCCCAAACAAGACTATCACGATATAAAAGATATTATTGAAGTTGAAAATACCGCGGCCCGTTATATAAACTGGATAGTTCTGGCGGCAGCCATATTATCGTTGCTGGGAGCTATTTACTTTCTCCGGAAGAAAATAGCTATACAAAAGCCCGTGTCAATTAAAAAACCGCTTTCAAAATTAACACCGTTGCAGGAGGCTTTGGAAGCGATTAACGACCTGCAAAAAAGAGGCTATGCTGAACCTGTACGCGCAAAAATTTTTCATACTGAACTAAATGATATTTTCCGGCAGTATGTATATCGAAAAACAAATATTGCAACGATGGAAAAAACAAGTGGGGAGCTGATGCTGCAAATAAAACAATTCAATTTACCTGTTGACGATTTTACCATACTTGCGCAAACATTAAGAATGAATGATGCGGTAAAGTTTGCAAAATACCAGCCGGTTGAAAATGAAAATCAGCAGGCAATTGAAACAATAAAACATTCTGTTGAAAAACTTGATGCGATTATTCAATAAAAAACAAATTAATTATACAGGCTTTGGCTTTTGACTATTTTAAAAATATAATTTTTGGGCAGCCATGGATGCTGTTGTTGTTTGCAGTATTGCCATTATTGGTATGGTGGCATCTCCGCAAACAATCAGGACGGCAGGCCAGTGTGCTTATTTCGTCTTTGTCGAAAGTAAAAGGCATCCGATCATGGAAAACAACGCTTCGTCACCTGCCCTTTATATGCCGGCTGTTGTGTATAAGCTGTATCATACTGGCCCTTGCGCGGCCGCAAACAAGAAATGATGAAGAACTGGTGAGTGGTGAGGGTGTGGATATTGTACTGGCCATTGATGTAAGCGGAAGCATGCTGGCGCAGGATTTTACACCCAACCGAATGGAAGCGGCAAAAGAAGTCGCCGCCAATTTTGTAGCCAACCGGCCTACAGACCGGATCGGCATTGTTATTTTTTCGGGAGAAAGTTTTACGCTTTGCCCGTTGACGACTGACCAGAATGTTTTAAAAACACAGATATATAATATACAAAGTGGCTTGCTGGAAGATGGTACGGCTATTGGATCCGGTCTTGCAACAAGTGTTGACCGTTTGCGGTCTTCCAAATCTAAAAGCAAGGTGATCATTCTTTTAACAGATGGAGAAAACAATGGCGGCCAGATACCACCGCTGACCGCTAAAGAACTGGCAAAAGCAACGGGTGTAAAAGTATATACCATTGGTGTAGGCACAGAAGGTTTTGCACAAACGCCCATGCAAACACAAACAGGCGCGGTGGTCATGCAAAAAGAAAAAGTAAATATTGACGAGAAGTTACTTACGCAGATTGCAGTAGAAACCGGCGGCAAATATTTTCGTGCAAAAGACAATGAAAGTCTGAGAAATATTTATACAGAAATTGACAAACTGGAAAAATCAAAAATAGAGGTGACTGCATTAAAACGCTACTCAGAAAAGTTCTTTCCCTTTGCCATTGCAGCCCTGGCGTTTTTACTTACGGAAATGGTATTTCGTTTTACCGTCTTTAAAAAGTTTCCATAATCTATTTTGTTTCACGCAGCGGGCGCGGTGGAGCGATGGACGCAGCGATTTTTATTTTTACATTTTGCTTTACAGTTGCCTTTTATCTTAATGCCGCCCCTTCTTTGTGCACGCTGCCTGAAACCACGTAATTTAGCTGCCAATGAGAGCTTTAGTGTATAAATCAACAGGCAATTGGTATGTAACCAAAACAGCAGACGGACAGGTGTTCAGGGCACGTATGAAAGGCATCTTCAAACTGGATGAGACCATTACATCCACTAACCCAATAGCTGTGGGCGATGAAGTTGAAATGGAAATGGAAAATGAGTTGGAAAATACTACCACAATCACTCAAATTTATGAACGCCGCAATTATATCAACCGGCAATCGCCCGCACATAAAATGCATCACCACATTGTGGCAGCCAACCTGGATCAGTCACTATTATTTGCTACATTAAAAGAGCCGCGCACTTCCCAGGGCTTTATTGATCGTTTTTTGGTTACTTCCGAAGCTTATCATGTTCCAGCCATTATTGTTTTTAATAAAACAGATGTATACAAAAAGAAAGACCTGGAAAAGTTAGTGGCATGGCGATCCATCTATGAAAAGATTGGTTACAAAATCGTAGCCATGAGCATTAAAGACGGATCGGGAGTTAACGAAGTAAAAGAATTGCTGAGCGACAAAACAACTTTGATGAGTGGCCATTCCGGTGTTGGAAAATCATCTTTTATCAACACTGTTTTTCCCGATTTATTATTGAAAACACAAGAAGTGAGCGATTGGAGTGGCAAAGGCCTTCATACAACCACGTTTGCTGAGATGTTTGACGTTCCGCCGCCCGTGGGAGGTAAAATTATTGATACCCCGGGTATCCGTGAATTTGGCCTGGTTGATATTCCAAAGCAGGAACTTTCTCATTATTTTCCTGAAATGCGTGCATTGATACATGAATGCCAGTTTAATAATTGCCTGCATATTAATGAGCCTGGCTGCGCAATAAAACAAGCTGTGGCAGATGGTGTTATTAGTGAAGATCGTTATGTAAGCTATTATAATATCCTTGATTCAATTGAAGCAAAAAGTTATTGAAGGAGTTGTGGCGCAAAGACGCGAAAAAGTAAAGAAGCAACGATCTTCCCGCGGCCGGAACAGCGGAAATTCACGGGTTATTGACTTAAAATTTAACGCAAGACACGAAAAAGCAAAGAAATAAAGAAAGATGATTTCACGGAGCGGACGTGGCGGAGCAGTGAAAATAGTGACCACATTCTTTGCCTCTTTGCGTGAAATAGTCCCGTGAAATAAAAAAGCCGTCCAATAGGGTTTGGACGGCATGCAATGAAAACCAAGCGTACGGATTAAAGAAAGCGTTTATGATAAATATTTTTTGGCAGTGTTAATCATTAATTTAGTCTCTAAAAATTGTGCAACCTCTACTACTGCGTCATTGTCACGACGTGGTGCTTCCCTGAACTTATGCGGGTAAATAGAAATGCCGGTATAAATATTATAATGTAGTGTTAGCGTACGCCCTTTGTAGCTAAAATCCCAGACCAGCGAATCAAAATCATCCAGCTTGTTTAAAAATTGAATGTCAAGATCATCGCTTAAGATGTCGGCAACTTCATAAAAACGTTTAAGGCCGCAATCGTCATCAATAACCGCTTCGGTGCAACCGAAATCGGTGCGTAAGGTAAGGCTCATATGTACGGATTTTAGGTATATAAATAGTCCCGGATTAAGAGACAATCTTCCTATGATTTAAACCTCGGCGCTTTCGGCACTTTTTCACCTGTAAGCACCCGCTCTGCTCCTACATCTTTTCCATTGGCCGGGCACCCGTATTTGGGACCGAATACCTTGTTCCATACACTGCAGGAACTCATGGTAACCACCAGGGCAACCAACAAAAAAGAGGATATAAAAGAACGGGTTTTCATTACAACGGCTTCGTTTTCTTTACAACGGGATAAACTTATAAATATTATACTGATACTGCAAGTAAACAGCTCCCGTTTCGATGAACAGGCCTGTTTTGCCGCCGGTCGTGCAGGAATTGGTTGATTGGTTAAGAAGTGAAGAAGTAGAATCGTTGAAAGGCCAATACATTGACGAATACAGATCGGATAATGGAGCATGCGAAATTCAGAAAATTCACGAAATAGAGGCCACCAGCCACTTGTACTCTTGCTACACGCTCCTGGCTACCTGCCCTTTAAACCAACCTGCGTATCGAATGTAATTATTGGCAATGCGATCAATTTCTCCGTGAATAAGTTCTTCGGAAATATCTTTTACTTTTCTGGCAGGTATGCCGGCATAAATACTTCCTGCTTCACAAATAGTTCCTTCCAGTACCACCGCACCGGCCGCAATAATAGAATTGCTGTGTACTACAACATGGTCCATAACAATTGAACCCATACCAATTAACACGTTATCATCAATGGTACACCCATGTACAATTGCATTATGACCAATAGAAACATTATTACCAATAATAGCTTTTGTTTTTTCAAACGTTGCGTGTATAATAGCGCCATCCTGCACGTTTACTTTATTACCCAATCGTATGCTGTTTACATCTCCGCGTATAACTGTATTAAACCAAATGCTGCAGTTATCGCCTGTTTTTACATCGCCCACGACCGTTGCATTGGGCGCTATGAAACAATCGTTGCCAAATATTGGATAAATATCATTTACGTGCATGATAACTGCCATATAAAACGAATTAGTTGTATAAAATGAACTAATTAAAGGTAGCAGGTTATTGATTACACCATACCCGCATTATTATTTATTTTTTCTGGTGTACCGCTAACAAAATTCTTTGCGGCTTTGCTACTGCTTTGCGTTCTTTGCGGTAAATATTTTTGAGGATATGAACCAGCGTGCATTGTTTCTGCAACATGTAGCCCAAACATCAGATGCGCCCCTGGCGCTTGACATAACAAATGCACTGGGCTGCTATTTATATGATGCTGATGAAATACAATACCTTGATCTTATTGGTGGCATCAGTGTGTGCAATATTGGTCACCGGCATCCGGCAGTAACCGCTGCCATTAAAGACCAGGCGGACAGATACCTGCACGTGCTGGTCTATGGAGAATTTATACAATCGCCGCAGGTACAATATGCAAAACTATTAGCAGATAATTTACCGGGCACGCTTAATTCAGTCTTCTTTACAAATTCTGGTGCAGAAGCAACAGAAGGCGCGATGAAGCTGGCTAAACGCGCAACAGGCCGTTCGCAGATAATTGCATTTAAGAATGCATATCATGGTTCTACCCAGGGCGCGTTAAGTGTGATAGGCGATGAATACTGGCGGAACGCATATCGCCCGTTATTGCCAGGCATCATTCATGCAGATTACAATTCAATGCAATCACTTGATTTCATCAGCAACCAAACAGCTTGTGTTATTGCAGAAACAGTGCAGGCCGAAAGTGGTGTCATCGCGCCAGCAAAAAAATGGCTGCAGGCACTCAGGAAAAAATGTACAGAACACAACGTGCTTTTAATACTGGATGAAATACAGGCAGGTTTTGGCCGGACGGGAACCACCTGGGCATTTGAACAATATGAGATTGTACCAGATATTTTATTATTGGGAAAAGCTTTGGGGGGCGGTATGCCCCTGGGTGCTTTTGTTGCAGACAAACAATTAATGTGGACATTGACCAGCAATCCTGTTCTGGGCCACATTACTACGTTTGGTGGGCACCCGGTTAGTTGTGCAGCTGGTATGGCAGGCTTTAAAGCGCTTATGGATGAGGGCTATATTCCGCAGGTAAAACAAAAAGAGCAGCTATTCAAAAAATTATTGGTTCATCCTGCTATAAAAGCGGTACGGTCCGCTGGTTTATGGATGGCAGTAGAATTTGAAAGTTTCGGCATCAATAAAAAAATAATAGATAGCTGTTTGAAGAAAGGATTATTGACAGACTGGTTTTTATTTGCATCAAATTGCTTACGCATTGCGCCGCCGTTGACTATTTCACCAAAACAAATTGAAGATGCATGTAAAATAATACTGGAAACCTGTGAGGAATAATTGCTGATTGGGGGATTTGAGGAATCTTCGGATTTCTTATAGACATCGGATGAGAAATCAATCCAAAAACCTTCAATTTCGGATCGACCCTGCAAGCGCCGGTGAAAACAATATTGACCGGTAGAAAAAATCAGGCATCCTCACATCCGCCATCAGGCATTTTTCCTATATCGACATAATTTCTTTTTCTTTTGATGCCAGGGTTTTTTCAATTGCGGAAATATATTTATCCGTCGTATTTTGAATTTCTTTTTCTCCGTCTTTACCGGCATCTTCACTCAAACCATCTTTTTGTAATTTCTTAATGGCTTCAATGGAATCTCTGCGAATACTGCGAATGGCAACTCTTGATTGTTCACCTTCGCCATTGGCCCGCTTCACCAGCTCTTTTCTTCTTTCTTCAGTTAATGGCGGAAGAAATAGGCGGATATTCATGCCATCGTTTTGTGGTGTAACGCCGATGTTGGAAGCCATGATTGCTTTTTCCATGGGTTGCAGCATATTCTTTTCCCAGGGCTGAATAGACAGCGTTCTCGCGTCCAGCACGGAGATATTACCCACCTGGCTGATAGGCGTTGGGTTACCATAATAGTCAACCACAATGCCGTCGAGCATATTTGGGCTTGCCTTTCCTGCCCTCACCTTTACCAGTTCGGCTTCCAGGTGGTTAACCGCCTTTTTCATGGCGTCTTCTGTATCGGCTAAAATTTTATCCAGGGTGTCTGACATGATAGTAATGTATTAAACGGATGCAAATCTAACAAACCTACATGTAACTGGCAGCGGTTGCGGCTGTAAATAGTTTGTTATAATGAAGAAATATAACGGTGGCCCTTAATGCTTTAATCAAATAATTATTTCTGCTCGTACACAGCGTCTTTTGTAAGCGATACAATCTTTGAAGATCCTTTGTTGATGTTATTTTCCATCTTATCGTTTACAGGTTTCGCAACAAATAAAACTTTACGCTTGCGGCCGTAATATAATATCCCAATGGTAGAAAAAAAGATGGCAGAAATGCCTAGTATCAGCCATGTGCAATTAACCGATCTCAGCATGTATACAGCGATAATACAGACAAGATTTACAATTACAAGTGTTAGCGTAATCGTTGTATGAGAGAGGCCCCTGTCAAGCAAAATATGATGAATATGATTACGATCGGGGCTGAAAGGAGAACGGCGGTGACCAATGCGGATGCCAAATACCCGCAGCGTATCAAGCAGCGGGATCATTAATATTGCAAACCCTACTGCGGGGGCCGATGAAATATGAACGTTTACACTGGGCATTTCGGCTACGTTAATAAATTTTATAACGAGTATAGCATTGATAAGCCCTAATAATAATGAGCCGGTATCACCCATAAAAATTTTTGCCGGCTGGAAATTAAAAATAAGAAATGCAACAAGACTGCCGCCTGTTGCGAAGGCTAAAATTGCGTAAGGCTGCATATCCACCTGGTAGAAATAAACGCCCAATATTGTAACAGCCATCAATGCAAGAGTGGCTGCGAGGCCATCTACACCATCTATAAGATTAAAAGAATTTACAATGACTATTATAGTGAGATAAGTAAATAAAATACTGAACATGGGAGACAGCTGATCAAATCCTAAAAAGCCGTGCATGCTTTGTATTTGTATATTGCCCTTGTAAATAATCAGGAAAGCGGCAAGTACCTGGCCGATGAATTTTTTAACAGGCGATATATCAAGAATATCATCTTTGAGGCCAAGGAAAAATATGACAAAGAAAGCCGCAAAAAAATATTGAAAGTCTGGCGCCTGGCCAAAAGAAATGATAGTAAGGCAAGCCATTACAAAACCTGCAAAAATACCTAATCCTCCCAGAGATGGAATGGGTGCATCATGAATCTTACGCTCGTCCGGAACATCATATAATTTTTTACTCTTTGCAACAAAAATGATAACCGGTATTGACAGATAAGTAATCGAAAATGCCATTGATATGCAAAGTAAAATATCAAACATTTAAAAGGATTAGGTGATCTGAATAATGTTCTGGGTTGTACTGAAAACCCGCACGTTTACGCTGCTTCGCCGTGCAAGATACCGTATCTTTTTGAAATACAATCTGTCCTTATTTGCTCTTTAAAAACCCTGACTTTCGTGTAAACTTTTACCCGGCCCGGCACCATAAAAGTTTACAGATAAATTCAATTTTTCTTTTTAAATTTCAATTAGCTTTGCCGCCATCCAAGAAACTATAATTTTATGGCTGAACTGAAAGATATTGCAACCCAGATACGCAGAGACATTGTTCGTATGGTACATGGTGCCGCCAGTGGTCATCCCGGAGGATCTTTGGGATGCACAGATTATTTTACGGCGCTGTACTTTAAAGTGCTGAAACACAATCCCCAGTTTAATATGAACGCCACAAATGAAGATGTTTTCTTCCTTTCAAACGGGCATATTTCACCGGTGTTTTACGCTACTTTAGCCCGGTCGGGTTATTTTGACATAAAAGAGCTCGCAACTTTTCGTAAATTAAATAGCCGTTTGCAAGGCCACCCCGCCACCCACGAGCATTTGCCCGGCATACGGGTGGCTTCGGGTTCACTCGGACAAGGCATGAGCGTAGCCATCGGTGCGGCCCTGGCCAAAAAGCTTAATAATGAAAAAAATGTAGTGTTTTCTTTGCACGGAGACGGTGAACTGGACGAGGGCCAGAACTGGGAAGCCATCATGTTTGCAGCACATCATAAAGTAGACAATCTTATTTCTACGGTTGACTGGAATGGCCAGCAAATAGACGGAACTACAGAGCACGTAATGAACCTGGGTAATCTTGATATTAAATTTGCCGCCTTTGGCTGGGAAGTCATTCACCTGGAGAACGGAAACGATATTAATGCCGTGGTGGAAACATTGGAAAAGGCAAAAACATTTGTTGGCAAAGGCAAACCTATTGCTATATTGATGAAAACTGTAATGGGTAGCGGCGTAGATTTTATGGAAGGTCACCACGAATGGCATGGTGTTGCGCCGAACGACGAGCAGCTTGCGAAAGCGTTGGCACAATTACCTGAAACGCTCGGCGATTATTAAGAAAATTATATTGCAAAAACCTGGGTTGTTTTGGTATGTGATCACTCTGCACGTACGGATTATGCCCTTGCGGGATCTATATTATATGAGGTAATGTGAAATGAGTTAATGCGTAACACTTGCCGGTTACAGTGCATATTAAATAAAAACAATTCAGACATCAAAAAATCAGGCATCAGAAACGTTTTAGCTCTTCAGCTCAATCGGCTGCATGGCGGCTTTGCGCGAAGGAAACCAGGATGCGGTTACAGCAATTAATACTACCGTAAAGAAAACAAGCAATATATCACTGGCCAAAAATTTTACCGGGTAATGATCAATTAAGAAAGTACTGCCCTCTAATTTTATCAGTTTAAATTTTACCTGCAGCCAGCCAATTAAAAAAGCAAGCAATATTCCGCCAACACCCCCAATGCCCGCGAGGAGCATGCCTTCGCTCAAAAATATTTTTTGTACCATACCGCTGGTGCTGCCCATGGCCTTTAATATTTGGATATCCTTTTGTTTTTCAAGAATCAGCATGGTTAATGCGCCAATCATCGTGAAAGCTGCAACCACCAAAATAAAAGAAAGCAACACGAAAATAAACCACTTTTCATGCTGCATCGTAGAATACAAGCTGCGATTTTGCTCATACATAGTTTCTACCAGGTAATCCTTGCCAAGTAATCCCTGTAAATCCTTTTTTATCTTATCGGCTTGTTTTATATCGCGGATAGCTATTTCAACCGCACCATATTCATCTGGCTGCAGGCCAAGCATCCGTTTTACAAAACCGATATTTGTAATAACATAATTATTATCAAAATCCTGCTGAATGGCAAAAGCGCCGGCACTAACAATATTATCTGCACTTAACGATTGTAACGGGTCTGCATATTCTGCTGCGTTTACACCCCGCCGTGGTAAATAAACAGTGAGTGGCAGCATGGCACGGTCGCTCTCTATGCCCATGGCATTTTCTACGCCGGCACCCATCACCATTGCAGGTTTATCAGCATCTCCCAATAAAAACTTGCCCCGAACCATTCGCCCGGCCACGTTATTTACATGTTGAAAATTTTCATCGACACCTTTAACTATAACGGGTGCGGGATAATCCCCATTCTGCAAAAGTGCCTTTTCTTCTATGGTTAATGAGATCGCTTTTACACCTGGCCAGCCAGCTATTTTTTGTTTCTGATCAGCTGTTAACTTTAATATTTTCCCGGTAGCGGGCGTTACTTTCAGGTCTGTATAGAAATCTGCGTACAATGATTTAACCAAGTCCTCAAAACCATTAAATACACTCAATAAAATAATCAATGCAGCAGTGCCGGTGCCCAATGCCAGCACGCTTATCCATGCAATAATATTGATGGCATTGGTAGATTTTTTTGCATTAAAGTATCGCCAGGCAAAAAGTAAATTCATTTGGTAGCCGTTAGCCCTTAGTATATGTGGCCAGTTAAAAATACTTATACAAACCCATTTGTGTCTTACCTATTAAGAAATCGATCGCTCATCCTATCTATTGCCCAATAACGGGGCAATCCCCTACCCGTCTTTCTTATCTTCATTAATTTTCTTGAAGAGTTCTTCCATTTTAAATACATTGTCCAGCGTATCATCTGCAAAATATTTAATTTCAGGAACGCGGCGCAATTGATGCTTTATTCTTGTCACCAGCTCTTTTTTAATTTCCCACGCACGCTCTTCAATTTTTTTCATGGCCTCTTCACTGTCTTTTACCTGGAAAAAACTCAGGTACACTCTTGCCTCCAGTAAATCAGGCGTTATTTTAACAGATGAAACAGACACCATACCGCCGTTGAGCATACTCAATCCAAGGCGTTGAAAAATATCAGTAATATATTCATGCAACAGACCACCTACTTGTTTTTGACGTTTTTTCTCTTCCATAATTTCATAATCAGTAAGTGGTAAATTTACGGCTTATTTATGGCCTTCATCTGCAAATTTCTGTGCAGGTATATTTTTAACATCCGGCAATGTATGTACAGGCCCTCCGGTATAAAAAAGCATTCGTATTTTCATCAACAGAAACAACATGCATTATGAGAAAGATTTTATTAATCGCCCTTGCATTCAGCCAGGTCTGTTTGGTGCACGCCCAGAAAAAAAATATTACCTATGAACAGGCATTTAAAGGCACACCTGCCAATATTATACAACCCATAGCCGATAGCAAATGGATTGATGATAATCATTATACGGTAATGAGAAAAGATACAACAGACGGGCACATAAAAGCTTTCTCGACAGATCTGCAAACCGGTCAGATCCTTCTTTACGAGCCAATTGTAAAAGCACCCCTTATACAAACTGAGCCCATGGTGTATGATGCGATCAATGTTACGGCTTCGCCGGATAAAAAGTGGGTAGCGTTTACAAAAAAGGATCATAACCTGTATGCCATGGACATAGCCAGTAAAAAGCAAATTAAACTTACAACAGACGGAAGCGAAACTATTTTAAACGGCTATTCGTCCTGGGTATACTATGAAGAAATTCTTGGCAGGCCAACGCATTACCGCGCATTTTGGTGGAGTCCTGATAGCAAACAAGTTTCATTTATGCGTTTTGATGAATCGCAGGTGCCGGTGTTTCCTATTTACTGGTCGACCGGGCAGCATGGCTACCTGGAAAATCAACGCTATCCAAAAGCCGGCGATAAAAACCCGGAAGTGAAAATTGGTATTATTGCTGTTGAAGAAGCCAAAACTGTCTGGGCCGATTTTAACCCAGCTGACGATCAATATTTTGGTATGCCTTATTGGTCGCCCACCGGCCAATTTTGGGTGCAATGGATGAACCGCGCAGAGAACCACCTTGTCATTTATAATATTGATTTAGCCAATGGCAGTAAGACATCTGTGTATGATGAAAAACAAGCCACCTGGATTGATCTCGACGATAATGATCGTGTTCAATTTTTAGAAAGTGGGAAAGGATTTATTTTGAAAAGCGACAAAACGGGGTGGCGGCATTTTTACCTGTATGATATGACCGGTAAACTGACCAACGCCATTACGCAGGGCGATTATACAACGGGTGAGATTTTTAAGGTTGATGAAAAAGCAAAGCTGATTTATTTTGCGGCACGAAAAGAAAATTCTGCCCGATGGGATTTATACAGTGCTGCCTTAGACGGTAGAACACTTAACCGCCTTTCAACCGGTAATTATTCGTACGCAGGCATGAATTTTTCTCCCAACGGAAAATATTTTATTACCACTTATTCAAATATCAGTACGCCGAATACAACTGTTGTGATGGATATAAAAGGCAAAATAATAAGAACGGCGGCAACTATTAAAGGACCTGAATTTGATAATTATGCATTGCCAAAAAAGGAGCTGGTGACCGTTAAATCTGCTGACGGTTTATTTGATCTGCCGGTATTAATTACTTACCCGGTGAACTTTAATCCCCAAAAAAAATATCCGGTGCTGGTAAGTATTTATGGCGGACCAAATGCAGGCACCGTATACGATCAGTGGAGACTATCACCTGTGGAATTGTGGTGGGCACAGGAAGGCCTGGTGCAGGTTGCATTCGATAACCGCAGCAGCGGTCATTTTGGAAAGAAAGGCATGAATTATATTTACCGCCAGCTGGGCAAATTTGAAATAGAAGATTTTATGGCCTGCGGACGCTGGATGAAGCAACAGCCATGGGTAGCCGAAAATAAACTTTGTATTACCGGTGGCAGTTTTGGTGGTTACATGACCTGCATGGCGCTTACCTTCGGCGCTGATGTATTTGATTATGGTATCGCCAACTCTTCGGTTACCGACTGGCAGTTGTACGACGCTCATTATACAGAACGTTTTATGAATACACCACAAGAAAATCCGGATGGTTATAAAAACAGTTCCGTGCTTACTTATGCCAGTAAATACAAGGGTCTGCTAAGAATTACGCATGGCACTTCAGACGATAATGTGCACATGCAAAATACCATGCAGTTTATAAGTATGCTGGAAGATCATAAAAAACATTTCGAATTAATGATCTATCCCGGCGAACGGCATGGGGTTAGCGGTGCAAAAGGTATTTACAGCAGAACAGAATCATATCTTTTTTATTACAAAAATTTGCTGGAAAAACCGATGCCGGCTATTTTCTGGCAATAATTGCAAACACCAATAAGCTACCGGTATATTTGTGTGCTACAATTACTGCAGCGTATAATAAAGCGTACATTACAAAATATCAATAAACTTTTTATAAAAAGATCATCATGAAAAAAATACTGATTGCACTGGATTATAATCCTGGTGCGCAAAAAATTGCAGAGACAGGTTATGCATTGGCGACTGCTATGAATGCAGAAGTTGTGTTGCTGCATGTAATGGAAGAAACAAGTTATTATTCTGCCTACGAGTATTCACCCATTATGGGCTTTAATAACTTTAGTTCAGCCGACATAATGCTGCCCGACACTATTAATGATTTCAGAAAAGGTATAGAAGATTTTCTTGAAAAATCGAAAGAACACCTGGGTGGAACAAATATTCAAACGCTGGTAAAAGATGGAGAAGTTGCAACAACTATTATAGAAACTGCATCAGAACTACAAGCAGACATTATTGTAATAGGCTCTCACAGCCGCCGCGGACTGGACAAAATACTTATGGGAAGTGTTGCTGAAAAAGTATTGCACCACAGCACAATACCATTGTTTATTATTCCTGCAAAAGAAACAAAGTAAAAATTACGTTTTACAGATGCTTTCTGCATTTTTCCCGGAGATGTAAGAAAAAATAATTTTAATGATTCAACGTAGTAACATCATTCAATAGCTTGCAAGTTTTTAAGACCTTGCTGCAAAACGTGGATGGATTCGATCAGAAATTGCCCTATTATCTGCGCTTGTTTGATCTTTTTATATCCGCGGGAAACGATTCGGGCGTGCAATTAAGGGGCTCATTAAGTTCTTATTCCAAAATTCCAAGGCATAAAAAAAGGAAGCAAGTTTTAAAAACCAGCTTCCTTTTTTCTATCAACACAAAAAATTATTTGTTCATCATTTGTTTAGCCTCAATGCTCAGCGTAGCATGCGGCACAGCCCGTAAACGTGCTTTATCAATCAGCTTACCGGTTACACGGCAAATGCCATATGTTTTGTTTTCAATACGCATCATGGCTTTTTCCAGGTGATCTATAAAAGAAATCTGCCTGCTGGCCATCTGGCTAAGCTGCTCACGTTCCATACTCATACCGCCATCTTCCATGGTCATGTAGCGGCCATCATCATTATCGCCTCCCATTTCATCTTTACGGGTAATTAAACCCTGCAGATAGGTAAGCTCCTTTTTTGCAGCATCCAATTTCTTGGTAATAATTTCTCTGAATTCTAATAATTCTGCGTCACTGTATCGCATAGTCGGTCCGGATGATTGTTCTGAAGGTTGATCTAATACGGATTTTGTAAAATCTGGTTGGTATTTGCGCACTGTTTTCGTCTTTATTTCCGGCATAGCTACTTTTGCCGGTTTGTCAGTTACAGCCTGCTTTTTAGGAACAGGTGCCGGCGTATTTGTTACCGGCTTAAACGTTGGCTTAGGCGGTACATAAGGCTTTGCCGGAGTAGCTGCAATTGGCTCAGGTTTCTTTACTTCAGTTTTCTTTACTGGCGCCGGATCTGATTTTGGCTTAATCACAGATTTAGCCGACGGTGGTGGTACTGATTTCTTTGCTGTCACAGGCTTTGTTGCTGGCTTCGCCGCAGGTGCAGCCTTTACAGGTACTGGCTTTGCGACTGGCTTTACAGCTTTTTTAGGTACAGGTACAGGTTTGGGCGCTGGCTTCCCTGCCTTTTGATGGGCAGGTTTGGCAACCGGTTTTTTTACCGGCGCTGGCTTCCCCGCTTTGTGCGGAGCAGGTTTAGCAGGGGCTTTTTTAGCCGGTTTAGCTGCTTTCTTCTTAACTGCCATACTTGTTATACTTTTTTTATGACAAACACTTTCAGCGGAATATCGTTCACTTCAATTTCAGTGCCCCCGCTGATTTCAGGCACAAATTCCAATTTATCTGCCAGAATTTCGGCGCAAATATAGGTATTATACTTATTGACAGATGCGGCCAACTCTTTATGTTGCGTTAATTGAACCAATATTCTGTCCGTTAGTTCGTAACCGTTGTCTTTGCGTATTTTTTGAATGCGGTTTACAATTTCCCGTGCATTGCCTTCTTCCACCAGTTCAGGCGTCACTGTTACATCGAGCGCTACCGTCAGATTGCCTTTATTTGCCACCATCCACCCCGGAATATCCTCACTGCTGATATCTACGTCCGTAACCTGTAATATTACGGGTTCGTTTTCAATCAGCAATGAATAAGAACCTTCTTTTTCTAATTTTGCTATCTCTTCTTGTGTAAACCCTGATAAAGCAGCCGCTACCCCCTTCATTTTAGCACCCAGCTTCTTACCCAGCGCCACATAGTTTGGCTTTATTTTCTTGCTTATAAAACGATTGTTTTCGTCCAGGTATTCAACGTCTTTTACGTTAACCTCCGACTTTATCAGGTCTTCAATTTTTTGAAACTGCTGCTTCATCGCAGCGTTTTGCACCGGCACCAAAATTTTCTGCAAAGGCTGGCGGACTTTGATATTTATTTTCTTTCTGAGCGACAATACCAGCGAAGAAACATCCTGCGCCATTTGCATTCTTTCTTCCAGTAACAAATCTATCACGGCTTCATTGGCTATTGGAAAATCAGCATGGTGTATTGACTCCAGCCTGTACCGGTTCGTTACTGTATTTAAATTTTTAAAAATCGTATCACTAAAAAATGGTGAAACCGGCGCCATCAAACGCAGTACCGTTTCCAGGCACTCATATAAAGTCTGGTAAGCTGAAATTTTATCCTCCCCGTATTCACCTTTCCAGAAACGGCGGCGGCACAAACGCACATACCAGTTACTTAAATGTTCGTCTACAAAATCTTCAATCAGCCTGCCAGCAGCGGTAGGTTCATAGTCATCAAAACTTTCTGTGACTTTTTTAATAAGGCTGTTCAATGAAGAAAGTATCCAGCGATCTATTTCAGGCCTTTGGGCAAGCGGAATATATACTTCCTTAAAAGCAAATCCGTCTACATTGGCGTACAGTGAAAAAAATTGGTAGGTATTATAAAGGGTACCGAAGAATTTGCGTTGTATTTCTTTTATTCCGTCCAGATCAAACTTTAAATTATCCCAG
Organism: Bacteroidota bacterium; assembly: GCA_040004415.1. Lineage (GTDB taxonomy): Bacteria > Bacteroidota > Bacteroidia > Chitinophagales > Chitinophagaceae > JACMLD01. The sequence continues at coordinate 22,319 of JBDUAY010000010.1, forward strand.
GGCGATGCGTTGGTGATAAGATACCAGCGCGTTGCATCGGCACCAAACTGTTCGATGGTAGAAAAAGGATCCACCACATTGCCGACACGCTTGCTCATTTTATTGCCATTCTTATCCAGCACCAACCCGTTGGAGACACAGGTTTTGTAAGCAACACTATCAAATAACATTACGGCCAATGCATGTAACGTATAAAACCACCCACGCGTCTGGTCAACACCTTCCGCAATAAAATCTGCCGGAAAATTCTGTTTAAATGTTTCTTTATTTTCGAAAGGGAAATGCCATTGCGCATACGGCATCGCGCCACTGTCAAACCACACGTCAATCAGATCCGGTACACGTTTCATTGGTTTGCCGTCACTGCTCACCAGTATTATCTCATCCACATAAGGCTTATGCAAATCGAGAATGCCGTCGTGCGTATAATTTTTATTGGTATCGCCTCCCAATAAAGCTGTTGCTTTTCTTATTTCAGCATTCAATTCTGTTACGCTACCGATACATTTTTCTTCGCTGTGATCGTCTGTTTTCCAGATAGGTAAGGGTGTGCCCCAAAAACGGCTTCGGCTTAAATTCCAATCAACCATGTTTTCCAACCAATTACCAAAACGTCCTTCGCCGGTAGATTTTGGTTTCCAGTTAATGGTCTTATTTAATTCAACCATTCGATCTTTTACAGCCGTAGTTTTTATAAACCATGCATCGAGCGGGTAATATAAAATGGGTTTATCGGTACGCCAGCAATGCGGGTAATTGTGTTCGTACTTCTCTATTTTAAAAGCGCGGTTTTCTAACTTAAGTTTTACGCTGATGTCTACATTTACATCAACATACGTAGGATCGTCTTTATAATTTTTTACGTAGCGGTTACTGAATTCGCCGAGGCCATCAACAAACTTTCCCTGCTTATCAACCAATGTGAGTATGCCGATATTATTTTTCTTACCCACTTTATAGTCATCTGCACCGAATGCAGGAGCAGTGTGAACAATACCCGTACCATCTTCGGTGGTAACAAAAGTATCCAGCATGATGCGGAACGGCTTTGCTGCCGGCGTTAGCTCCTGTATTTTTTCCAATGAATTGGCTTCGTAAGGAAGCAGTTGTTCATATTCGCATCCTTCAAGTTCTTTGCCTTTGAATTCAGCAAGAATTTTCCAGGGAATATTTTTATCGCCGTCCTTATATTCTTCAAAATCTGCATCTGCGGCTTCTTCCTTAAAATATTTTTGCAAGAGCGCTTTTGCCAGCACAACCTGTATTGTAAGATGCGTATACGAATTAAACGTTTTTACCAGCACGTAATCAATATTGCCGCCAACCGTCAGTCCCAAATTAGAGGGCAAAGTCCATGGAGTGGTTGTCCAGGCCATGAAATAGATATCATGAGTAGCGACTGGTGAATCGTGAGTTGCTTGCCCGGCTGCCTTAACAGCATCAAACAAAAATTTGCTCTTTTCATTATTCACTGCTTTAAACATCGCCACAATACTTGTATCTTTTACCATCTTATACGTTCCCGGCTGATTCAGTTCGTGCGAACTTAAACCTGTACCCGCTGCAGGTGAGTAGGGCTGAATGCTTACACTTTCATACAGAAACCCTTTCTTATACAACTCGCTCAGTATCCACCAAAGTGTTTCTATATAATCATTTTTAAAAGTTACATACGGGTTTTCAAGATCTACCCAATAACCCATTTTTTTGGTGATATCATCCCATTTGTCTTTGTAACGCAACACCGCTTCGCGGCATTTACGGTTGTATTGTTCTACTGAGATTTTTTTGCCGATGTCTTCCTTTGTAATCCCTAATTCTTTTTCAACACCCAGCTCTATTGGTAATCCATGCGTATCCCATCCACCTTTACGTTTTACCTGGAAGCCTTTCATGGTTTTGTACCGGCAAACTAAATCCTTCAGCGTTCTTGAAATAACGTGGTGAATGCCTGGCAGACCATTCGCACTGGGCGGGCCTTCATAAAATACAAAGGGGGTGGCGCCTTCGCGCAATTCAATGCTCTTTTCAAAAGCACGATCCCGTTCCCAGGCAGCAAGTGTCTCTTGCTCCATAGAAGGTAAATGTAAACCCTTATATTCTTTGTATCTGGATGCCATATATAATCAGTCTGATGGTCAGTAAACAGGAGTGGTACGAAGATTTTTTAATGGTGTGCAAAGGTACGGTAAATCTTAAGTGAAAATGAATGGAAACACAGACCTTTCAATTTTTCCTGACGTGAATAAGTTTTAACAATTCCTATAAAAATTAGTCCCTCAACCAGTGCACTGTTTTTTGCCTGTTGTGTCATAAGAATAAAGAAGGCGGTAACTGGATACTGATGAGAGACTAAATATTTTGTTAAGGAAAAGATTAGAAACCATTAGAGCGGCTTGATCATGAATCTCACTTATCCACATTTTTTCGGTTTGGCATAATTTCTGAAACTTGTAGCGAAGAAAACAAGTGGTCAGAGTGTGTGAGAATCAAGCTGTTGAAAATACGATATTCAATTCGTAAAATAACTATCAGATATTAAAAAATATTTACCTCTTTCTACGGTTTAGGGTTTAGGGGTTAAAAGGGGAGTATTCCTACTCCCCTTCCTTTTTAAAATTAACCTTTTAATCTTTTTTACAACCCGTTTTTAACTTCCGATTACCGACTTGTAAAAACCGTTCAACTGGTTTTACCTTATTATCCAATGCCTCCGACAAATCACGGTTCAGACAAGGGCTCTGGAACCATATTAAAAAAGCCTTTCATTTACGAATGAAGGGCTTTTTGTTTGGGCTGGCGTTAGCCATTGCATTTTCATAGACCATATATCGCCCATCTACAACACCAGCCACTACTAACAAACAGCTAACAGCTACTTCTTACTTCGAACCATCTTATAAATCCTGATTGCACTCATCAGCAAAACGATAAAAAGAACAAGTCCGGCGATTGCCCATAAAAAGCTTAAGGTTTGTTTTACCACGGCCAGCATAACAATGGCAACTAAAAAAATAGTAGCAATTTCATTCCAGGTTCTTAATTGCTGAGAAGAATATTTGAACACACCTTTTACCTGTTGCTTTACTAATACATGCAACGAAAAATGGTATACATACAAAGCCGCAACAAAACATAATTTAATCAATAGCCAGGTGGGTAAACTCCCCATTAAATACCAGGTGGTGCCGCCGAAAATTAAAGTAAGTATGGCGGAAGGCCAGGTAATACCCCACCATAATCTTTTTATCATGATGGTAAATTGCTGCTGCAAAGCGGTTTTTGCAGGTTCTGGTTTTTCATTGGCCTCTGTATTATAAATCAGCAGACGGGGTATATAAAATAATCCCGCAAACCAGGTTACAATAAAAATAATATGCAGTGCTTTGATATAGAGGTACATGTTCGTTGATCAGTTGATTGGTTGATCACTTGAATAAAAGATACTATTGAACCATGCTTTTGTTCCCTTTGTCGTATTCTTTAATCCATCCTGCAATAGCCTTCACCCACAACGGATGTACATTCAGGCAAGGTATCATTGTAAAACTTTCTCCGCCGGCTTTCAAAAAGCTTTCGCGCCCGCGTTCATCAATTTCTTCGAGGGTTTCCAGGCAATCGCTCACAAAAGCCGGACAAATAACCAGTAATTTCTTGATTCCTTCTTTTGGCATTTCTTCAAAACGTATGTCTGTGAAGGGTTGCAACCAGCCTTTACCAAGCCGCGATTGAAACGAAACACTGAATTTTTCTTTGGGGATGTTCAATTGTTCCACCACTTTTTGCGTGGTGGTAAAGACCTGGTGGCGATAGCAATGTGCATGCGCCGCAGACGGGGTGTTGCAGCAATCAGGCGTTAGCAGGCAATGATTGCCGGTAGTATCACTTTTTTTAATATGCCGCCCGGGTATACCATGGTAACTGAATAAAATATGATCGTATTCCTGTTGCAGCCATGGCTGCATATTAGCCACCATCGCCGCTAAATAATACTGTTCATCAAAAAAAGGTTTGATGGTGGTAATTGTAAACTTGTATTTTTTTTCTTTGTGGATTTCTTTAGCATATTCAACCGCAGTTTCGTAGCTTGACATGGCATAGTGCGGGTACAATGGAACAAGTATCACTTCTTCCAGGCCAGGTTCTTTCTTTAGCAGTTCTTCAAACGCAGCTTCGGGGGATGGATTACCATAACGCATACCAATAGCCACATTTTCAGTCAGTTCATTTTGCACCGCCTGTTGCAACTGTTTTGTAAGAACAACCAGTGGAGACCCATCTTTGGTCCAGATGGTTTTATACGCAGCTGCGGATTTTGACGCGCGGAAAGGAACAATCAAACCCTTTACCAGCAAGGTTCTTAACAGGTAAGGGTAATCAATAACCCGTTCATCCATTAAAAATTGTTTGAGATAGCGCCTAACATCTTTTACTTCTGTAGAATCCGGCGAGCCAAGATTCATCAGCATTACGCCCTTTTTTACTCCCTGTGCCATAGTTTTATTAATGATTGCAAATGTAACCACTCGTTTCGGCAAAAGTTCACAAAAACGGTGACTACGAGCCGGCAAAACGGTTAGATGAAGCAATAACACAATTCAGCATAAAAAATGACAGTCTGGTGACATTGATTTTCGTTTTTTGGTAGCCGCTGACATAATTTCGCCGTACTGATAACAGAAACTGTTTACATGAAAGGAAATGACCACAGCGACATCCTGAATTTTAGCATAGCAGGTATTAATTACAAAAAAACAGATGCTTCGCAGCGCGGGCAATTTGCAATTGGGGTTGATCAGTATAGCAGCATTTTGGAATTGGCTCCGTCTTTTGGGCTTCACGAATTATTTATTCTTTCTACCTGCAACCGCACAGAGATTTATGGCATTACCGAAAATATACAGCAGCTGATACAGGTGATTTGCACACAAACCGCTGCTGATGCTGCGGCATTTCATGAAATAGCGTATATAAAAAGAGGCCCGGAAGCGGTAGAGCATTTGTTCAATGTGGCTGCCGGTTTAGACTCACAGATTTTAGGCGATTATGAAATTATAGGCCAAATAAAACAATCTGTAAAGTTTGCACGCGAAAAAGGTTTTATTGGCGCTACGCTGGACAGAATGGTGAACGCCGTTTTGCAATCTTCAAAAGCAATCAAAAACCAAACGGCATTAAGCGGTGGAACAGTTTCTGTTTCTTTTGCAGCTGTTCAATATATAAAAGAAAAAATACCCAACCTGGCCGGCAAAAAAATATTATTGCTGGGTACTGGAAAAATAGGGCGGAACTCCTGCAAGAACATGGTAGATTATTTGGGAACTACAAACATCACCCTGATAAATCGTACACCAGAAAAAGCAGCCAGCCTGGCCAATGAATTGGGTCTTCGCCATGCACCTGTTTCAACATTGTCTGAGCAGGTTGCTCAATCAGATATTATTTTAGTTGCAACAAACGCCGCAGAGCCAACGATATTTGCCGCGCAGCTTGAAGGACATGGCGACAAACTCATCATTGATTTATCTATACCATATAACGTTGAGGCAGCAGCGCAGTATCTTCCGAATATTACATTGGTAAACGTAGACGACCTTTCCAAACTGAAGGATAAAACACTGCAAAAAAGAAAAGCTGAAATTCCAAAAGCAAAAGCTATTATCGCGTCACACGCTGCAGAATTTACCGACTGGTATGATATGCGTAAACACGTGCCGGTGCTGAAAGCAGTAAAAGATAAATTACACCAGATACATTCCTGCCAGATAAATACTGGCGCTTATTCGGCTCCCTCCTTTATTAACTTTACTACTGAAAAGCCCGAAGCCAGGATTCAAAAAGTAATTACTACAATGGCTGTAAAAATGCGTCACCAGAACAAGCGGGGCTGCCAGTATATTGAAGCCATTAATGATTTTATGGCGCCGGGTGCAAACTCTTTTTAATGAAAAAGAAAATCAGGATTGGAACGAGGGAAAGCCAGCTTGCAGTGTGGCAGGCTACTGCCGTGCAGCAACTGCTTGCAGGTAACGGTTTTGAAAGTGAGCTGGTTTATATAAAAAGTGAAGGTGATATTGATTTGCAAACACCTTTGTATGAAATGGGTGTTCAGGGAATATTTACCCGCAGCCTTGACATTGCATTGTTGAATAATAAAATAGATATTGCCGTTCATTCTATGAAAGATGTTCCGGTTCAGCTGGCAAAAGGCATAACCCAGGCCGCCGTTTTAAAAAGAGCTTCTTACAAAGATTTACTGGTTTACAAAAATGACATTTCTTTTTTAGAAGACCCCAATACAGCAGCTGTTATTGCTACCAGCAGCATTCGTAGAAAGGCGCAATGGCTCAACCGTTACCCGCATCATATATTTGAAAATTTACGTGGTAACGTGAACACACGGTTGCAAAAAGTAAAAGATAATAATTGGAATGGAGCCATATTCGCCGCCGCCGGCCTGGAAAGAATACAGCTTCGCCCACAAAATTGTATTGAACTGGACTGGATGTTGCCTGCGCCGGCACAAGGTGCTATAATGGTAGTTTGCAGGGAAAATGATAACTTTTGTTTTGATGCGTGTATGCATTTTAACGATGCCGCCACCGCGCTTTGCACAAAGATTGAACGTGATTTTTTAAAAACATTACTGGGCGGCTGCACTACCCCCATCAGCGCATTGGCAGAAGCGGACAATGGCACAATAATTTTTAAAGGAAATATTGTTTCTCCTGATGGATTGAAAAAAATTGAAATATCGGCGACATCCTTAAGCGATTTTGCTGCTGATATGGGCATTCACCCGGCCATCGAAATCTTAGAAAAAGGGGCGAAAGAAATTACCGACAGCATTCACCATGCCGCAAAATAAAATAACCATATTATCAACCCGTCCGCTGGATGAAACGCTCATTGAAGAAGCGGCAGAACAGGGAATTGAAATCAATGTATCGTCGTTTATAAAAACAGAAGCGATTCAATCGATAGAAGTGCAGCAGGAAATTGAACAGGTGTTGCTGCGATCTGCTACCATTGTTTTTACCAGTATGAGCGCCGTTGAAGCCGTGGCAGAATACATGACGGAAGAAATACCCGACTGGTTAATTTACTGCATCGGACAAA
>JBDUAY010000227.1:0-9161 GCA_040004415.1 Bacteroidota bacterium
GGCGATTTAAATGTGGTAGACATTGAAGCCGCCATGTTAAGCTCACATTCGGCCGCAGCAAAAAAATACCAGGAAGAAGAGGAGAAAAAAAGAAAGAAGCAGTAAACAATTTGGAAGCAGGTTGCCATCGTACGAAACGCTATTTATTGTCTTTGTGCTGTTACACAACCAGGCACTCAAACGATTCAGTATAATTTTTAATTGTTATCGCAAATGAACAGTATTTTTCGGAAATGATCCCGGAAGGCAGCCTGTTTGCAGTCTTTTCGGCATTTGTTCTAAAATAAAAATTGTTTAATTTATATTGTCAAACTTGTCATTTTGAATACGCTTCCATCACGCAGATCTTTTATTAAAACAGCGGCCATTGCGGGTAGCGGAATGCTCGCTTTTCCCAACTATTTGAGCGGCGAAATCATGCATCAGCCTATAATAGCTGAACTATACACACTCAGTAATCACCTGATAGATGTTTGGGGAAATGCATTGCTGCATTTACAGGTTGCTGATAAATCAAAAGCTGATTACGGTGGCATTCTTTCTCCCGACAATAATCTTGTCCCCGGCAGATCGGGCGATGCTGTTTATCCATTCTTCTATCTGGCCAATAAAACAAAAGATCATACCTACCTGGACGCGGGTATTTTATTGTATAACTGGATGGAAAAAACGGTGAGCCAGCCAGACGGCAGCTGGCTGAATGAACCGGTTAAAGGTTCATGGAAAGGCATTACTGTTTTTACAGCAACCGCACTTGTGGAAACATTAAAGTTGTACGGAGATATGATGGACAAGAATTTCAAATCGTCCATTGAGCAACGATTAAAAAAAGCGGGCGAATATATTGCTGATAATTTCTCTATTGATTATGGCAATATCAATTATCCCATTGCTGCTACGTATTGTCTTTCCCTGCTGAACGAACTACTGGGTGTGCCCTCATTCAAAGAAAAAGGGAAATCACTAGCTGAACAGGCAATGAAATTTATAACTGCAAAAGATGGATTTATTTATGGTGAGGGAACGCCTTATTATACAGCAAGCCCTAAAGGTTGTTTTTCCGTTGACCTTGGTTACAATGTTGAAGAATCACTTCCAGCATTGGTGCTATATGCCAAAATGAATAACAATGCTGAAATACTATCAGCTGTAACAAGATCATTGCATACACATCTTGAATTTATGTTGCCTGATGGGGGATGGGATAACAGCTGGGGAACACGAAATTTTAAATGGACTTATTGGGGCAGCCGTACATCAGACGGGTGCCAGCCAGCTTACGCATTGATGGGCGATCATGATCCTGTTTTTTATACAGCAGCACTTGCCAATACAAAATTGCTGCAGGCTTGTACCAAAGACGGATTGTTACATGGTGGCCTGCATTGTGCATCGCACGGCATTGTGCCCGGTGTGCACCATACGTTTTGTCATATTAAAGCGCTTGTTACTACGCTTACGCATGGAAGTACCATTCGTAAAATAAAATATCCGGGAACATTATTACCGCGTGAACAAGAATACGGTGTACGATTTTTTAGCGATATCCAAACATGGTTAATCGCAAAAGGAAAATACCGCGCAACTGTTACAGGTTATGATCGTGAATATAAAGAAACGAAGAATGGTCATCCTACGGGCGGAGCGCTGTCTTTGTTGTGGCATAAAAATACGGGTCCATTGCTGGCGGCAAGCATGAATGAGTACCAGTTATTTGAAGCCGTCAATATGCGGGTCGATGAAGATCCTTTGTCAATGCCATTAACGGCGCGTATAGAAATGAAGACTGAAACTGGCGTCTATATGAATATTTCCGACCTGGCGGCTACTATTGAAGATGAACATAATAAAGAGCAACTCATCATTAAAACCAGGTCCAAACTGGTTGATAAAGATCAGAAAAGTCCTGCTCCCGGTCAGGTTCAATGCCAGGCGGATTATATTTTTTCAGCTCAAAAGACAATCCTGAAATTTAGTTACGACAAAGGTTCGAACAAAGAACAGATCCGTATAATAATTCCTGTCATTTCCAAATCAGGAGAAATTATAAAAATTGTTTCTTCATCTGTTATTGAAATAAAAAAGGAAAATGCTACTGTAAGAATTTCCGCTAACCAGGAGCTGGTTCAATTGCCCACTACAAATGGGCGTGTTTTTAATTTTGTTCCCGGCCTGGAAGCGATACCGCTTGCTATCTATCAAAATAATGCTGTGGTAGAAATTGACGTGATTGACTAACCGGAACGATGTTTTTTAATCAACAGGAGAATTACTATTTGATTATTACCGCATTATTATTCGAGATAAAACATCACCTGGTTTTTCCTTTTAGCGGCTCAAGTAAATATGCAAGGCCGTTTATTTTTATTTCATACATAGTGCCCAACAGCAATCCCAATTTTCCTTTGGGAAATCCTTTTCGCTGAAACCATTCCAGGTAAGAAACAGGCAAATTGCAAAGAAAATAATCCTTATACTTTCCAAAAGGCATTTTCATTCCGTTAGGTGGAACCAGCTGCTGTAGCAATTCTCCGTCGGGTGGGGATGCTTGTTGTTCAGACATACAATAGATTAAAAAAAAGACAGGTGCGCACATCAGAATAAAACATATGCTTAATTCATACACCCATTGTTACAGGCAATATTGATTGTAACAATGGGTTTCATTATGTAGAGAAATTAATTAGCGCCAATGTTTTTAAAAAGGCAGATCATCACCTTGCGTTGTTTCATCAAAATACACCTCTGATGGCGGCGCCGGATCAGCTTTGCCTCCTCCATCTTGTTTTTTGGCGGCATTTACTTTCCATGCTTTTACATCTGTGTACCACTTGCCGTTGTACTCACGGCTTTCCACGTCGAAGGACACATCCAGCGCGTCTCCTATTTTAAAACTATTTAAATCAATTTTATCTCCCCACACCGCTATGCATATTTTTTTTGGATAAGTATCACCCGTTTCCAAAATAAATTCCTGTTTTTTCCATTGCCCGTTTTTGCCGCTGCCTGTTTGGGCTGCCAATAACTGTGTAATTTTTCCGCTGATGTCCATAAAATCTATTTGATACAAAAATATTGATTCCTGCAAAGCAGTTGCAATTGTTTTTTACACCTTTTTTAAAGCTGTTTTCACCACATGGGCCGTCTTCGCTTTTCTACAATCTGTAATAAATATGGCCTTTCAAACTGATAAAATTTTTTCCATCCGTTCCGCCCGCTTCATCTTTGTGCCTTAAAACAACAATAAATAGCCGGCTCTTTAGACCTGACTTACCAGCAAGCAGACGCTTTGACCGGTAAAAGAACCTCGTTTTGCACCATTTACCACTATTCTAAAAGCCGGGATTCCCATCATTGTCTGTTAAGCCTAAATTCATCAGTTTTATCCGGACACCATTTACACCGCGCCCCAACTGCGCGCTAATTTCTTTAAAACTGCGGCCGGCAAGATGAGCATTTTTTAGTGCCTCTTCGTCTTCTTTTGTCCAGGCTTTTCCATGATTGCCAGCTTTGCGGTAGTTACTTTTAGATGGCTTGTTAAAGTCAGTTTGATCATACAAATCCAGGTCTTCGATGAATTTGCTACGCTGGTATTTTTTTGTGTTGATAACAGGCGGCGCTTGCTGCGCCAGTTCTACACTATGCAAAGGATTTATTTCTGGCGGGATTTTTAATTTACTTTTTGCACGGGTGACCGCCACGTATAAAATATTTATTTCTTCGGCAAGTTTGTTTTTATCCTGGGCTGTCATCTTATCACCACCATACTGCGCTATATATTTTTTTAGCTTCTCTTCATTGATGAAATCATTCAGCAATGTTACTTCATCATATTCCATGCCTTTACAGCGGTGCACTGTACTAAAGATCATGTCCGCTTCTTCCTTTATTGTAGTATGATTGGTTTTTAATTCATTAATAAGTGTTGGCAGTTTATTACCAAATTCTTTCACTACCTGCACAATCATACCAAGACTGTTATCTTCCGTCTTCTCAATGTAATCTTCCAGTTCTTTCATGGTTTTCATACCGGCAATCAACCTGTCTTTTATTTTCTCCGGCTTTCCATTGTGCAAATGGAGTACGTCGTATAAAGATGCGCCTTCATCAGCAAACGTATAGCTGCTTATATTTCCTTCAAAATAAATTTTCCTGATATCTCCATGCTGCCATTGCGCAATGGCATTCAGCAATAAACCTAAATTGGTACGGCCAAGCGTGGCTTTTGTTTTAGTAACACCGTCAGGCTCACCCGCTCCGATAATTTTTACTGCGGCGGACTGGTGCAGTTTCTGTTTCCAGGCCAGAATTTTATTGGCGATGAATGCTATTTCGTCATCAAACCGAAAACTATAGCTAAGGTGATGAACCGGAAAATCTACCTGCTGTAAACTATTAATGGCGTAGCGCCATCCGTAAATCTGCTGGTGCATATCGCCCACAATTACCTTAATGGCGTTTTGATGTAAAAAAACATCCAGCATGGCGGCGCTGGCATCCTGTCCTTCATCAAATAAAATATAATCGTATGGCAATACCGGCTGACTTAACTGAAATTTTTTCAGATAAAAATCGTGGGTCACGGCTATTTCACCCTTGTTCATTTTTGCCAGCGCGGTGCGGGTAAACTGTTCTATCTGTTTATAAAAATTATTGATGAATGTTTTTGCTTTAGCATCGGTAACCACTTCAGCATAATTAATATCCTGCACCCTGGGGGCGCTGCTGTTGCAGAAATAACCAATGAATTTGTTAACGTGACTAGCCAAAATAAAATCGGCATGGCGGTCGCCGGTTTGTATACCCAGCATATCGCAGAGTTCATAAATTTTATACCCTTGTGTCACTTTGAAATTGCTGAATTTGACAATGTGATCGAATGCCAGTGAGTGCGCGGTCTCTACTTTCACATTGCTGATACCTGCAGCTGCAAATTTTTGTGCAGCCTCCGTTTTAACAGTTTTATTGAAGGCGAGATATAATATTTTGGAACTGGCGGCCCTTGTTTTAGCATACTCAATCAGCGTTGTCGTTTTGCCACTACCCGCAACAGCATTTATGACCAGGTTACAATTGGTACTTGTAACAGCTTTTTGTTCTTCTGTTAATTGCATGAAATAAAAATTCAGGAATAAGATAAAGTTTCAAGGGCAATTTACACAAACATGTTTCAAATAAATAAACCTGTTTTAAAACAAGCTTGCTACAAATTATGATTGTTGTTTTTCAATGAGTAACTTGCAAAAAAGATTTGAGGCAATTTAATTTTTATTATTATTCAATATCCATAGCTATCGCGGGTTGTTTAATGCTGGACGGTTGCCACCAGCGCAACAAAACGATGTCTTTCTACTATTGGAAAACAAATTTTCATTTGGACAGCATTGAAAAGGAAACTATCACTAATAATTCTGTAAACGTAATTTATATCCGCTATTTTGATGTTGATTTTTTACCGGGCGATTCAATACCCACGGCCATCATGCCCGTCTCTTTTGATACAAACGCTCTTATGACGGGTGTTGTTCCGGTGGTATATGTAAAAAACAGAACACTGGAAAGACTTGACTCCACGGGATTGAAAAGACTTTCTGAAAAGGCTTATTCACTCGTTACCGGTATTAATCAACGGGGAAATGTACATCCGGCTGAAATTCAGTTTGATTGCGACTGGACCGAAACGACAAAGGACAAATATTTTTTATTTTTGAAGCAATACAAACTTCTTTCAAATCAAATTATTTCAGCTACCATACGTTTACATCAAATAAAATATCCTGGAATCACGGGCATTCCACCGGTTGACTATGGTGTGCTGATGTATTACAATATGGGTGATATCAATTCTGGAACAACGAGTTCTATTTATGACAAGGCAATTGCTACAAAATACGCTCCTTCCATTAAAACCTATCCGCTAACGCTCGATATTGCGCTGCCCATTTTTTCATGGAGCCTGCAGGTAAGGGATGGCAGGGTAGTAAAACTGCTGAACAAGATGAATTTTCAGCATTTTGAAAATGATTCTAATTTCATAAGTGCAGGTAAAGACCGGTATACGGTTAAACACGCCTGTTTTCACGGTGGATATTATTTTAAAGAAAATGATACCATTAAAACAGAACATGTAACCGAAGCAGATCTGATGGATATTGTAATGCAGGTTAACCGATATTCAAACAACCGCATCCGTAATTTAATTTTTTACGATCTTGACAAAGAAAATTTGGTTTTATATGACAAAAATATTTTCCGCAAAATTTTGGATCATACTGATTAGCAGTTGCTGCACTGGCGCCGGAATCGTATTGGCCTGTGCAGACGGCTGGGGAGAAGAATATGGCGTTTCTAATTTCAGCCCGGAAATTTTTGTAGACAGCGCTTATAGCCCGTTCTTTTATTCGTACCAGTTCTATTATAAAATTGGCCACGAGGAAGATCAGGATGCCCGCTTCAATAATAATAATACCAGTGAATGGTCTGCATTTTTTAAAAATCAAATAGCAAAGGAGGAATTGGATTTTCTATTGCAAAAAGCTACTACTGGTTCCGTTGACAGCACTATTAACTACATGTCGGGAAAATCAAATGCTATTCCGCTTTCCATGCAATCATTTAAAATAGTCACGAAAAAAAGTGATGCCAAAATAAATGCTTTCTTCAGTTACCTGAAGCTTGCAAAAAAGTGCGAGGATTTCGCACTGAACAACATTACAGGTTCCTGGGATTTTGAAGACAAATCAAAAAATAAAAAAAATTATAATGCCACCGCGTTGAATGCCGTACTGCTGAATTCATTTATAAAATCAAATGATATCTTTTTAAAAGAACGGTATTGGTTTCAACTGGAAAGATCCTACTTCTTCAATACCGGCGCGCAACAAGCCATTTCTTTTTTTACTGCTAATGAAAAAAGCATGCCGCATGATAACATGTATTATCGCACCATGGCATATGCAGCTGGCGGATATTATACATTAAAGAATTACAGTAAGGCTAACTACTATTACAGCAGGGTGTATGAAAACTGTGATGTACTTAAAACAGCCGCGCACTATAGTTTTCATCCGCAGGAAGAAAAAGACTGGAATGCCACATTGGGATTGTGTATCAACAATAATGAAAAAGCAACACTCTGGCAAATGCTGGGTATTTTTTACGCTGATGAACAACGCGCCATCAAAGAAATTTATCAGCTTACACCTGCAAGTGATAAACTGGATGTTTTGCTTGCGCGGGCTGTAAACAAATACGAGCAAAAATTTAATATCACATACCGCAATGCTGATATGCCGGTTGATACCGTTGCGATGCCTTCGCTACCAGCGTTGGTTACAAAAATTGCAACAGCAGGTAATACTGGTCAACCCTGGATTTGGCAAATGGCTGCCGGTTATCTTGGGACGCTCGATAAAAAATATGCGGATGCGGATGCCTGGTTTGCAAAGGCAGAAAAAAAGACACCCAATACAAAACCTGCACAAGCGCAGTTAAGGTTATTAAAAATGATTAATACCATTGCACAGGCAAGAAGAATCGACAGTAAACTGGAATCGCGGGTACTGAATGATATTGAATGGCTTAAAGATTTTGATGCCAAAGACATGCCGCAGCTGCGTTACAGCGATGCATTCGCCTGGCTAAGAGAAACGATGGCGGCAAAATATCTTCGGCAAAAAGATCTCGTAAAGTCGGAATGCTTTTCAAGCAGGGTCATGTTTTATGCAGATAATCAAAATATCGAAGCGCTGAAAACATTTCTTGGTAAAAGCGGAAAAACGAATTATGAAAAGTTATGTGCAGATTTATCTGTAAAAAAGATGGCTGACCTTTTTGAATTTCAGGCTATTCATTTAACCTATGCAGATAGCATTGATGCAGCAATAGAAAAAATGGAAAAATCGGGTGCGGGCGCCACAACAGAACTTCCGGGAAATCCATTTAATGGAAGGATACAGGATTGCCACGATTGCGATCATGCAGCTGCTCAAAAAATAAAATATTCAAAACTTTCTTTCCTAAAAAAACTACAGGAAATAAAAAGTAAAATAAATGCAGGAGAAGACGTTTATATGAATGCCATCCTGCTGGCAAATGCTCATTACAATATCACCCACTTTGGAAATGCGCGCATTTTTTATGAATGTAAAATTGTTGGCGAGAGTCATTCTGATCCATATTTTATAGATAGCCTGTTCAGAAAAATGCTCACTGGCACAGTCATCGCTACAAAATATTATACGCTGGCCTTAAAAAATACGGCGACGGATGAACAACGCGCGAAATGCCAGTACATGCTTGCTAAATGTGAGCGTAATCAATGGTATAATGTACATGTATATAATAAAACGGATGGCTACACAGAAGAAAAACTGGTTGATTATAGTGCGCTGGACGGATTTAAAATATTGAAGCAATATGCTGCAACGCAGTATTACAAAGATGTTATTAAAGAATGCGGATACTTTAGAACGTATGTGGGAGGGAAGAAAAGCAATTGAAATCGGGAAGGGATATTCCGGCCGGTGAGAAACCGATCAGGGATAAGATTTCTTTTTTGCCCTGTAGGAGTAATTTATGGGTAGGATTAAAATGATAAAATGGGTTTCGTTCCGTAGAAACATCTTATGCAAATACCGCATAAAACGTTCCTATGGAACGATGAACAGCACTTTAATACCGCTTCTACCCGTAAAATGTTCCGCTGGAACAGTTGTAGTTAGACACCGCCCTGAGAGAAAAAACCTTGTTCCCCATGGTCGGTGTCCCCCATGGTCGGTGTCCCACCGACCATTTTGCGGAGCATACAAAGCCTTCAACACCAACGAACATTGCGTTTACAAAATCAATTTTCAAATGATGATTGATACCGCGACACCTGTTATAAAACCAAACTATCATTCCGGTCGGTGAGACACCGACCGGGGAGAAAAAAACCTTGTTCTCCATGGTTGGTGTCCCACCGACCATTTTGCGGAGCATGCAAAGCCTTCAACACAAACGAACATTGCATTGACAAAATCATTTTTCGAATGGTGATTGATACCGCGACACCTGTTATAAAACCAAACTATCATTCTGGTCGGTGAGACACCGGCCGGGGAGAAAAAAAACCTTGTTCTCCATGGTTGGTGTCCCACCGACCATTTTGCGGAGCATGC
>JBDUAY010000638.1:0-2735 GCA_040004415.1 Bacteroidota bacterium
ATTCGCAATATGATTTTGAATTTGATTTCAATGATGTAAAAGGACAGGAAAATATAAAACGAGCACTTGAAATTGCGGCGGCCGGTGGTCATAACGCGATATTAATTGGACCGCCGGGTGCTGGTAAAACCATGCTCGCAAAACGATTGCCTACCATATTACCACCACTCACATTGCAGGAAGCATTGGAAACAACGAAAATTCATAGTGTAGCGGGCAAATTACCTGAGAATGCCACACTTATTTCTAAACGTCCTTTCCGTTCGCCGCATCATACCGTTAGCGATGCGGCACTTGTTGGTGGGGGTGGCATACCGCAACCCGGAGAAATTTCACTGGCACACAATGGCGTCTTATTTTTAGATGAATTGCCAGAGTTCAAAAGAAGCGCGCTGGAAGTGATGCGGCAACCAATGGAAGAAAGAAAAGTAACCATTAGCCGGGCAAAAGTGGCGCTGGATTTTCCAGCCAGTTTTATGTTAATTGCAAGTATGAACCCCTGCCCATGCGGTTTTTATAATCATCCTGAAAAAGAATGCAGCTGCCCGCCAGGCGCCGTGCAGCGCTATCTCAATAAAATTTCCGGTCCTTTATTAGACAGAATTGATTTGCATGTTGAAGTAACACCCGTTCCTTTTAATGAACTTACTTCTATAAAAGACACCGAAGGATCTTCGTTTATTCGCGACCGTGTAATTAAAGCGAGGGAAATTCAGGCAGAACGCTACAAAAATAATCCAGGTGTGTATGCCAATGCGCAGATAAGTACTAAAATGCTGAAAGAAGTTTGCGTTATAGACAAGACGGGCTCCAGTTTGCTGAAAGCAGCAATGAATAAACTTAATTTATCTGCACGGGCATATGATCGTATTCTCAAAGTTAGTCGTACCATTGCAGACCTTGCTGCATGCGAAAATATAAAACCCGAACACCTGGCAGAAGCCATTCAATACAGAAGTTTGGATAGGGCTGGTTGGGCTGGTTGAACAAAATGTCAGACTAACACATTTTTGTATTTTTACGTTCATCACATTTCCGCCCTTACTGACAAAATCTTGTCATATTTTCCGAACTTGTAGGTTGTTTGATGGTTAAACACCTCACACTGCTTAAATAACTGACATGAAAATATTGCTCTTATATCTTAAACCCTATAAATGGGTAATTGCACTGGCATTGTTACTGGCAACTATTAACCAGGTTTTTTCGATGCTGGATCCATACCTGCTGGGTAAATCAATCGACATTTATGCTACACATCCATACGAAACAGGCACTTTTGAAAAGAAAGAAGTAAAAATGCCCAATGGAAATACCGAAACCCAAAAAGTATTTCACCGCACGGGGGATCGCTCGAAAACAGATTTTATCTGGGGCGTAGTGCTGGTACTCACAAAATTAATATCGGTTGCGATGATATCCAGGATAGCCAAAGCGTTCCAGGATTATTTTACCAATGTGATTGTACAAAAATTCGGCGCCAAAATATTTACAGATGGCCTGCGGCATTCCATGAAGCTGCCTTACCAGGATTTTGAAGATCAGCGCAGTGGTGAAACGCTTTCTATTCTTACTAAAGTTCGTACCGATACGGAAAAGTTTATCATTTCCTTTATAAGTGTTGTATTTACAATATTGGTAGGCGTTGTATTTGTTTCTGTTTATACATTGCGGTTGCACTGGTCAATCATGCCTATTTATTTTGGTGGAATGGTTGTACTTGCGTGGCTTACCAGTTTGCTTAGCCGGAAAATAAAAGTTATCCAAAAAAATATTGTTAAAGAAACGACTATGCTGGCCGGCTCTACAACTGAATCTTTGCGCAATATTGAACTTGTAAAAAGCCTCGGCCTTACCAGCCAGGAAATAGATCGCTTAAATAAAAATACCTATAAAATATTGGGGCTTGAATTGCGCAAAGTAAAAAGCATACGTACGCTCAGTTTTATTCAGGGCACTTTTGTAAACCTGTTGCGCCAGTTAATTCTATTTACACTTTTGATGCTTGTTTTCGGGGGAAAAATAACAGCCGGTGAAGTAATTACATTGCTGTTTTATTCTTTTTTCATTTTTGGTCCATTACAGGAAATAGGCAATATCATTCTTTCGTACCGCGAGGCAGAGGCATCGCTTAATAATTTTCATGAACTGATGGAAAAAACACCGGAGCAATACCCGGCAAAACCTTTACATCTTGGCGCAATCAAAGAACTCAGTTTTAATAATGTGGCCTTTAAGCACCAGTCTGCTTCGCACAGGGCTATTGAAAATATCAGCTTTGATGTAAAGAACGGGGAAACCATTGCTTTCGTTGGTCCGTCCGGTTCCGGCAAATCCACCTTAATGAAATTGCTGGTAGGATTATACCGTCCGCTGGAAGGGAAAATTTTATACAATGGCATGGATGAAAATTCCATCAACTTTGATGACCTGCGTAACCAGATAGGGTTTGTTACACAGGATACACAATTGTTTGCCGGCACGATTAAAGAGAACCTCATGTTTGTAAATCCGTCTGCAACCGATGCCGATTTAACAGACGTACTTGATAAAGCATCCTGCACCGGATTGTTGTCAAGAGCAGAAAAAGGTCTTGATACAATGATAGGTGAAGGCGGGCTGAAATTATCAGGCGGAGAAAAGCAACGCTTGTCCATTGCACGTGCATTATTGCGCAAACCAAAGTTGCTGATTTTTGATGAAGCAACTTCTGCATTGGATTCTTTAACAGAAGA
>JBDUAY010000639.1:0-2733 GCA_040004415.1 Bacteroidota bacterium
CGGTAGTTTGCAGCGGAGCTCAAGATCGAAATGTGCTTTTTGCTTTGCAATTGCTGCAGTTCCCAATAAATATAATCCTCTTTCGTACCCGTTTTAAGATTATTCGCTGGCACAATCCAAACTTTGATCAAAACTACCGTAGTCTTTTTTGGATTCAGAAAGTTAGAGATCCAAAGACTGCGGTAGTTTGCAATAAAGGTCCAAATTATACCCGAGCTATTTCCTGATCCAGTAATTACTGATATTATTTTCTCCCTGCAGTACTATTTTGTAAAATCCGGATGGTTTCCCGGTAAGATTGAAACCAGCTTTTTGGCTAACAAGCGGTACCGTTCCTAATAAAAGATACTCGTCTTTTGTGCCTGTTTTGAAATTATTGGTGAGCGCAATCCAAACTTTTACGTCACCGGTTTTAGCAAGCGCTTTCCATTTTATCTGTAATTTATTATCAGCCAACTCAAACGCCGCAGCAGTAAAAGACAATGCGCCAATAAAAGGAGTGCCGTCAATTTCAAATGCATTTTCTTTCGCCAATGGCAGATGCAGATATCGCGCAATGGTGGGCATTATATCTATTGCAGATGCTTGTGGCGCATGAAATTCCTGGTTTGTCTTTTTTGCATTGGTAAACATCCAGCTATCACGTTCGCGGCGGCTCTGGCCACCATGTCCTTTGCCGGTGGCAGAATCCCTGCCATGATCTGTTGTTACAATAATTAACCACTCTTCATTAAAATGTGCCTCGCGATATTTTACCGCCTGCCATATGTAACCGATGCGCTTGTCTGCCTGTTTCACGGCATTATAAAACGCCGGGCTATCTCCATGCATATGCCCCATATCATCTGTGTATTCCAGATAAACCCATGACAAATCAGGCGATTCTGTTTGAATGATCGCCGCTGCTTTTTTGGCGACATGCTCATCAATATTGCTCATATAATCACGCTTGATATCGTGCGGGTAGGTTACTGTATCATGTTCAAGCCCGTCATAAGAGTAATCAACCGGCAGTTTTCCCGTAGCTGCAAAATTATCGCCCACCAATTTTGTGCGGTTGTCCTGCCAACTGGAGAAAATGCCGGTCTTTTTGGTTGGATATTTTTCTTTTAAAAAACGGAAGATGGTAAAATAATTATAATTGGGTGCCGCAATATCATTATCCCACACATTATGTTTATTAACCCAGGTGCCTGTTAATATACTATTGTAGCCAACAGCAGATATCGTTGGCGTCTGGCTGTACGTTCCTTTAATACCACCAACATAAGAACGGGTGTAACCACCTGCTTTTGCAATGCTGTTTAAGTTAGGCACCGGTAATTTTTCTATTACGTCTGCCGGGATGCCATCCGCAATAATAAAAACTGCTTTTTTTACTTTCTGCTGGGCTGGGGATGCCAGTGAAAAAAATATACACGTAGCCGTTAGTATTGCGGCCCCAGCTATCCGGCCTTTACAGAAATGGTGGGTCTGAACCTTGTTTATATAATTATTAGTAGATATTATTTTACAGCAGTAAGCAAATGCAGGCATGTCATTCATACAGGTTATGTTTATTTTATATACACTGAACTGATCTTATAAGAAGTGACAAATTACGTTCTTTTATCTGTTGCGCCCATTCACCAGGTCATTATCAAAAATAGCGGTCTTAAATTATTTTTATATGAACACGCTGTTTATTGGCTTCAAAGTAATAACTTTTACACGCGAAAATTGTTGCGCGATATACCGGAATTTAATAGCAATTTGTTAACCGGGTTCTGCCTGTAGTTTAAAATTACAAGTACATGGTTAAATTTTCCTTAAACCAAATATATGGATACACGAAGGGATTTTATTAAGAAGGCTGCTTTACTATCTGGTAGTGCTGGGCTGGCAAGTTTTCTGCCGGAATCTGTTCTGAAGGCAATGTCCATTAATCCTGCTACCGGAACAACGTACATGGACGCTGAGCATATCGTTATTCTGATGCAGGAAAACCGTTCTTTCGATCATACATATGGAACATTGCGCGGTGTACGGGGCTACAATGATCCCCGTGCCATTGTGAAGCCTGATAAAAACCTGGTGTGGTTACAAAAAAATACAGCGGGAGAAACGTATGGACCCTTCCGGCTCGATATAAAAGAAACCAATGCCACCTGGCTGGGATCGCTCCCACACTCATGGACAAATCAATTAGATGCACATCATGGTGGCAAGCACGATAAATGGCTCGATGCAAAACCTTCTGGTCATAAAGGCTTTGCCAAGGTGCCGTTAACCATGGGGTATTATAACCGCGTGGATATTCCTTTTTATTATTCGCTGGCAGATGCATTTACAGTATGTGATCAGAATTTTTGTTCTTCATTAACCGGCACTACGCCTAACCGGCTTTATTTATGGACGGGTACGGTGAAGCCAGCGCCAACGGCAGAAGCGTTTGCCCATGTACGTAATGAAGATGTAGACTTTTTCATTCCGGCAAGCTGGCCCACATTTCCTGAGAAACTTGAAGACAATGGTATTTCATGGAAAATTTATCAGAACGAAATCAGTCTGCCATCTGGTTTGAACGGTGATGAGGACGCGTGGCTGTCTAATTTTACTGATAACCCGATTGAGTTTTTTTCGCAGTATAATGTGTTCTATGCACCATCCTATCGTGCATTTATTAAAAAGCTCGTCACCACACTCCCTGCTGATATTGACGCAGTAAAAGAAAGAATGAAATCAGCAAGTTCC
>JBDUAY010000228.1:0-9145 GCA_040004415.1 Bacteroidota bacterium
GAGAGCCCATCATCAATACCGGCAATGATTTATTTTTTCCTTCCAGTCTTCCAATGAGGTTTCCAAAATTATCAATATGCGTTTGCATGCCGGCTTCTTTCATCCAGGCGGCAGCTATTTCAAATCCTTGCTTTTCCAGCGCCGTATGTGCAGGCCGGCAAGTACCTGTTTCACCAATCTTTCCTATCAGGCTCATCGCTTCAAAATGTTGCTGGAGGCGGGTTGGGTTGATGTTCATACCCTCACCCCCGGCCCCTCTCCATTGCATGGAGAGGGGTGCCTCTCCGCTTGCTTTATTATTATTTATTGATTGTGGATTCATAAAATTTTTTTTAATAAAATATTTTTGCAGTGATATTCAAAAGTAAATGTCATAAAGTTGCAAAAAAGAAAGATTATAATAAATAAAAAAGCTTACGGAGGGGCACCCCTCTATGCCGAAGGCGGAGAGGGACCGGGGGTGAGGGATCAATGATCATTCAGCGGCAATCCTCTCCGCTGGTATTCTTTCCAGTTCAGGTATTCATCGCCTTTGCGTTGTTCTACCATTGTAATACAGTCATCTACCGGGCACATCACCTTACATAAATTGCAACCCACACATTCATCTTCTTTAATTGAATAGGTGTTGTATGGTTTGCCATAAGATAAATTAATTGACTGGTGCGAGGTGTCTTCACAAGCAATATAACAAAGTCCGCAATGAATGCATTTGTCCTGGTTAATATTGGCCACAATATGAAAATTAATATCCAGTTCTTCCCAACTGGTAACAGTGCTGACTGATTTGCCAATGAATTCATCCAGTGTTTTAAATCCTTTTTCATCCATCCAATTGTTCAACCCTTCACACATATCTTCTACAATGCGAAATCCATATTTCATAGCTGCAGTACATACCTGCACGTTGGTAGCGCCCAACAACATAAATTCTACTGCATCTTTCCAGGTGCTGATTCCTCCAATACCAGATATGGGAACTTTTTTTGTAACAGCATTTTGTGCGATGGTAGTTAGCATTTTTAAAGCAATCGGTTTTACCGCTGGTCCGCAATAACCGCCAAAAGTTGTTTTGCCACCTACATTTGGATTGGGAACAAATGTATCCAGATCTACACCCGTCACCGATTGAATAGTGTTGATCAAAGACAGCGCATGCGATCCTGCTTCAACAACCGCCTTACCCGCAGGAACAACAGAATGTACGTTGGGGGTGAGTTTGGTGATCACCGGGATGGTTGCTTTTTCCATTACCCATTCTACTACCATTCTTGCAATTTCAGGATCTTGTCCTACTGCGGCGCCCATGCCGCGTTCTGTCATACCATGCGGGCAACCGAAGTTTAATTCAAAACCCATGGCGCCGGCATCTTCGCATTTTTTTATCAGTTCATGCCAGCTTTGTTTATCATTGTCTGCCATCAATGAGACAATCATGGCACGATCAGGAAATAATTTAACCACTTCTGTTATTTCTCTCAGGTTAATATCGAGCGGCCGATCACTTATTAGTTCAATATTGTTAAAACCCATCACCCTTACACCGTTAAAATCAACAGCAGAGTAACGCGATGAAACATTTTTTACCTGGCTGCCCAATGTTTTCCATACCACACCGCCCCAACCTGCTTCATATGCACGCAGCACATTTATTTTTTTATCGGTCGGCGGTGCACTCGCCAACCAAAAAGGATTGGGAGATTTGATACCGAGGAATGTTGATGATATATCTGCCATAACTTTTATTTTTCAGTCAAATTTTTTTCACGCAAAGACGCAAAAAAGCAAAGATCTTATAGCGAACTTTTTCATAGTTTTTTTATTCAAGGTTTTCCATGGCCGCCTAAATAAACACATCGGGTAGCAAAAGCGCAAAGAAGCAAAGATTTTTCGGCGCACAGTTTATAATTTGTTCACGATTCTGTGTATTCCTTCCCTAATCAGATTTACATTAAAGTTGATCAACAGCCCCAATTTAATATCAGTTAATTTTAAATAGGTTTGAACTTGCTTATAATGAACTGGTGAAAGCAACTCAATTGATTTAAGTTCTATAATCACTTTTTTATCTATAATTACATCGGCTCTAAAACCTATATCTAACTTAATTTCTTCATGAATGAGTGGAATTGCCTGTTGACGCGTAAACGGTATTCCTATTTTTGTCCATTCATAACAAAATATTTCTTCATATACTGTTTCAAACAATCCTGGACCATATTTGTAATGTATCTTAAAACAAGTATCTACCACTGTTTTGGCGATTTCATTTTCAGTAAGTATATCCATTCTTTTGATTCTTTTAAACTTTGCTTCTTTGCCTTCTTGCGTCTTTGCGTGAAAATCGCTGCATTATAAGCGCTGCGTTTTTGAGTGCAAACTTAGATAGTCGATAATAGCCGACGCACCATCTTTTCCCGCCTGCACCGCATCAACCACTTCCTTGCCCCCATTTACACAATCACCACCGGCAAATACCCCAGCAATATTACTGATGGCTTTATCTGTAACAACTAACTTGCCTGACTGGTTGTCTAAATGATTTTCTGTAGCCAGTTTTTCGAAGGGCATTTGCCCTGCCGCTTTTATTATCATGTCTGCTTCTAACGTAAACGTTTCGCCTGTATCAACGGGACTTCGCCGGCCGCTTGCATCCGGCACACCCAGTTTCATTACACTGCAAACAAGTTGTATTGCTTTTCCATCTGCGCCAACAATTTCTTTTGGAGCCGCCAGCCAGATAATTTTGCAGCCATCTAATTTGGCAATATCCAGCTCAACATTGGTGCACGGCTTTTCAGCTTCAGTTCTCCGGTACATCATTGTTACTTCGCTGGCGCCTAAACGTTTTGCCTGCGTGGCCGCGTCAATGGCCGTCATGCCCATACCGATTACCACTACTTTATCGCCCACCGGGGTTTCATGATATTGATTGCTGCGCAATTGATAAATAAATGAAATCGCATCTTCAACACCCGCTAAATGCTCCCCCGGAATTTCCAGTTGCCGTGCCAAACCAACACCAATGCCGATGTACACCGCATCGTATTCGTTTTTCAATCCATCAAGCGTAATATCTTTTCCCAGCGCCTGGTTGTATTTAATTTCGATGCCACCAATACCGGTAATATAATCCACTTCATCAGCACAAAATTGTGGCGTTACTTTATACGCAGCAATGCCATAGGTCATTAAACCGCCACCCTTGTTTTCTTTTTCATAAATCGTTACGTCTACGCCTTGCCGTGAGAGCATATGCGCGCAGCTCAATCCTGCCGGACCAGCACCAATCACGGCCACTTTTTTACCGGTTGCAGGTTTACGTTCAAATAGCTGCCAGCCTTTGGCCATCGCTGCTTCTGTTGAATAGCGTTGCAATTTTGCAATGGGTATTGCTTCTTCATCCATCAGGTTGTACACGCACGCACCTTCACATAATTTTTCTACCGGGCAAACCTTGCTGCAGCCGGCACCCATAATATTGCTGGTGAAAATAGTTCGGGCAGATCCTTTAATATCTTCTGTGGTTATTTGCTTTATAAATTTCGGAACGTTGATCCCGGTCGGACAGCTTTTTGTGCACGGCGCATCATAGCAGAATAAGCAGCGGTTGGCTTCCACCAATGCAGCATTGTGCGTTTCAAATGGTGGATGAATATCGCTGAAGTTTGTTTCGTATTGTTCTGTTGTGAGCCTGTTTTTTAGAATCATTTTTTACAATTTTAAATGTTGAATTTTGAATTGAGGCGACGGACATTTAAAATATATAATTCAAAATTCAAAATAATTACAGCGCCGTTATTGCGCCATACGTCTCCGGTCTTCTATCCCTGAAAAATTGCCATTTACTTCTTACCTGTTCAATCAGATCAAGATCGAATTCAGCAATCAATAATTCATCTTTATCTTCTGATGCACAGGAAAAAATTTGTCCGAGCGGATTTACAAAATAAGAAGTGCCATAAAACTTACCGAGGTTCCAGGGGGCCTCTGTACCTACCCGATTAATGCAGCCCATAAAATATCCATTGGCAACCGCATGTGCCGGTTGCTCCAGTTTCCACAGATATTGCGATTGACCAACCGTAGTCGCGGAGGGATTATACACTATTTCGGCGCCATTCAATCCAAGACATCTTGCACCATCGGGGAAATGACGATCATAACAGATATACACACCTATTTTAGCATATTTGGTTTGAAAAACGGGGTAGCCAAGATTACCAGGTTTAAAGAAAAATTTTTCCCAGAAGCCTCCCGTGTGCGGTATATGTGTTTTGCGATATTTACCGAGATACGTTCCATCAGCGTCAATGACTGCAGCGGTATTGTACAAAACGCCCGGCTGTTCTTTTTCATACACCGGAACGATGATCACCATATTGTATTTCTTTGCATACGCCTGCATCATTTCTGTTGTTGCACCAGGAACGGTTTCAGCAGATTCATACCATTTCGCGTCTTGCCCGGGGCAGAAATAGGGGGTATTAAAAATTTCCTGGAAGCATAATATCTGCACGCCGTTTTCTCCTGCTTTTTCAATCAATGGAATATGCTTTTGCAGCATAGCGTCTTTTATTTCTGCAATGGTTCCCTCGCCTTCTGTTTTGGGAAGAGACATTTGGATTAGCCCTGATTTTATAATTCTTGGCATATATCTAAATTGGTATTTATGTTATTAGCAGAATAAAAACATCACGCAAAGACGCCAAAAAGCAAAGACTCAACGCAAAGTGCCTCCTTCAAAGAAGCAAAGTAATGAAGAAGCAAGAAAAACTTTGCTTCTTTGCTCCGTAGCGTCTTTGCGTGAAATCAAATCATCTGCGATACTTTTTTTCTCTTAATAAATTTTCCATAGCCTTTTTCTACCAAACATTGATTATCGTCAATTACTACTTTACCCCTTAACAAAACGGTTTTTACTTTACCGGTTACTTCCCATCCTTCATAACCACTGTAATCAACATTCATATGATGGGTGGAGGCTGATAAAACATGTTTTTCGTTGGGATCGAAAATGACAATGTCCGCATCGCCGCCTGGCGCAATCGTTCCTTTGCGCGGGTACATACCAAATATTTTTGCCGCATTGGTGCTGGTTACTTCCACATATTTATTCAGTGTGATTTTATTTTTTACAACGCCTTCACTAAATAATAATTCCATCCTGTTTTCTATTGCGGGATGACCATTCGGTATTTTTGAAAAATCATTTTTGCCTATTAGTTTTTGCTCCCATTTAAACGGACAATGATCGGTAGCAACCACTTGCACCAGTCCCTGGTTGATGCCGGCCCATAATGTTGCCTGATCTTTTTTCTCGCGCAGTGGCGGACTCATTACCCATTTAGCACCCTCAAAATCCTGTTCGTATAAAGATGCATCCAGGATTAGATATTGAATACAGGTTTCAACAAACATTTTCTGATTTCTTTTGGTTGCATTGCGCACGGCATTCAATGCGCCTTCACAAGTAAGATGTACAATATAACCCGGGCAGCCGGTATAACTGGCCATATCTACGAAGCGTTCGCTCGCTTCCGCTTCGGTTATTTCAGGTTGAGATAAGTAATGATATAGCGGTGACAGGTTTCCTTCTGCGCGATTTTTGGCAACCAGGTAATCAATCATGTCTCCATTGGTGGCATGCACGTTGATTAACCCACCACATTTTTTCACTTCTTCCATCAGGCCAATCATCTGGCGGTCGTCAATCATTAATGCGCCTTTGTATGCCATAAAGGTTTTGAAAGAAACGATGCCTTCGTCTTCAATAAAATGTTTGATTTCCTTTTTTGTTTCATCATTAAAATCAGTCACCGCCATATGGAAACTGTAGTCGCCCACGCAGTTATCATCGCTCCTGCTTTTCCAATCATCTAAAGCATGCTGCAAAGATTTACCCTGTGTTTGCAAAACAAAATCAATCACCATCGTTGTGCCGCCATATAATGCGGCACGTGTACCTGTTTCATAACTATCGCTGCTGAAGGTGCCCATAAAAGGCATGTCGAGGTGTACGTGTGGATCTATGCCCCCGGGAAAAATCAATTTACCTGCCGCATCAATTTCTTTACCGGCAGTTGCAGATAAATTTTTACCAATAGCAGATATGGTGTCACCTTCAATGAAAATATCTGCGATATAATCATCGGCTGCGGTGATTATTCTTCCGTTTTTAATTAATACTGACATGTTCTATCATTTCATTGGTTACTGTATGCTGAACCTTGTAATTTTTCATAAAAAGCAAGTATGCCACTCCGCTCACTAAAAATCCAACAAACCAGGCATAGTTATATAATTGAGATATCCATCCGGGAAAAGCAGTTGCTGAAATGAGTTTTATCTGCAATAGAAATCCCGGTACATTGGGCAGTATACCCAACAGTAATGCAAGAATGGCTTTTGTATTAAATCCATTGTTGTAACGGTAAGCGCCATTGTATTTATATAAATCATCCGCAGCCAGTGTTTTTCTCCTGATAAAAAAATAATCCGCAATCATGATGCCGCCAATAGGGCCTAACAGGCTGGAGTAAGCGAGTAACCAGGTAAAAATATAGCCATTGGGATCTGAAATTAATTTCCACGGAAAAATCAGTATACCAATAATGCCAGTAATATAGCCACCCAGTTTAAAATTTATTTTATTGGGAGCAAGATTGGAGAAATCATTGGCCGGACTAACAATATTTGCAGCGATGTTGGTGGCAAGCGTAGAAATGATTATTCCGGTCATCGCAAAAGTTACGATGATTTTATTGTCAAACCTGCCTGCCAGTTTTACAATATCCCATTCCGGATTGCCATAAATAATAGTAGTGGCAGATGTAACGACCACCCCTATAAAAGCGAACATAGTCATGGATGGCGGTAACCCAATAATTTGTCCTTTTACCTGCGCATGCTGGCTTTTTGCATACCGCGTAAAGTCGGGTATGTTTAATGAAAGGGTTGCCCAAAAACCTACCATGCCGGTTAATGCCGGAAAAAAATAAGCAAAAAACGACGGGCTGTCTTTAAATTTTGAAGGCTGATGTAATATTGGTCCCAGTCCGTGGGCAGCGTGAATGGCCCAGTACAATAAAGCCAGTGCAGCAGCAGGTAAAAAAAATGCTTTAAACACCAGTAATTTTCTAATGCTGTCTGTACCCAGGTATACAATGAACATGTTCAGTAACCAGAAAAGAAAAAAACACAGGAACGGGATAGCTTGTGGAAAAATGGCTGTTGTATTTATTTGTTCCATGGAAGGATTCCAGGCCCGTAAAATATTGTAGAGTGATGCGCCGCCGATCCATGTTTGAATGCCAAACCAGCCACAGGCTACAATAGCCCGTAGCATAGCCGGAATATTGGCGCCTTTTGTTCCGAAGCTTGCCCTCGCCAGCACCGGAAAAGGGATGCCGTATTTAGCACCCGCATGCCCGTTCAATATCATTGGAATTAAAACAATAGCATTGCCCAAAAAAATAGTGAGGATAGATTGCCACCAGTTCATACCGCCCTGTATCAATGAACTTGCCAGCATATATGTGGGTATGCAAAGGCTCATACTAATCCACAATGCCGCATAGTTCCAGGTACCCCAGGTTCGTTTGTTGAGTGGAACGGGTGCGAGGTCTTCATTTATGAGCGATGAATCCGCTTTATTCATTTTAAGTGTTGAATTTTGTATTTTAAATGCACCCTGTTCAATATTCCTTTTCCATTTTGGCTTTTACAACGGCACGTAATGACAGCTGCAAGCAATTCAAAATTTAAGATAACTTCCATTTCTCATTCAACATAACATTCATCGGCCAGGGTGATCGCTTCACTAATAATCGCTAATCCTTCATCAATCTGTTCTTTGGTAACAATTAAAGGGGGCGCCACAAAAATATAATTCCAGCGTACAAACGTGTACATGCCGAGCTCTTTAATTTTTGCAGCTACTTTATTCATCACCACCATTTCATCCGGCTTTGCATTAAATGGGGCGATGGGTTCTTTTGTTTTCCTGTTTTTTACCAGTTCAAAGCATCCCAGCAAACCTGTATTTCTAAAATCCCCGATGGATGGATGTTTTTGTTTTAATAATGCCGCCTGCCCGTTCATATACTGGCCCATGGCAACGGTATTTGCTATCAGTCCGTCGTCTTCATAAATCTTTAATGTTTCCAGCGCAGCGGCACAACTTACCGGGTGCGCAGAGTAAGTTAATCCGAGCGGCAACACGGCATCGTCAAATTTTGCCGCTATTTTATCGCTCACCATTAAACATCCAAAAGGCAGGTAACCGCAAGTCAGTCCTTTGGCCATACAAATCATATCGGGGATGATGCCATGATTTTCAAAACCAAACCATTTGCCGGTGCGTCCGAAGCCACTCATCACTTCGTCCATAATTATTAAGATACCATTCTTGTTGCATATTTCTCTTACCGCTTTTAAATAACCAACCGGGTATTGTAGACAACCAGAGGTGCCCGATTCGCCTTCCAGTAAAATAGCTGCAATATTGGCGGGGCCTTCATAGGCAATCATTCTTTCCAGGCTGGCAATGGATTCTTTCAATAAATTTTCTTCTCCATATTCCCAGCGGTATAAATAAGGTAAATCGAAATGAACAAAGTTGGGCGATTGCTGTGCGTCCATCGGCAAGCGGCGCGGATCACCGCTCGCAGACATGGCACCATATGATGAACCATGATACGATTGATAACGCGTGAATATTTTATGCCGTCCCGTATACAATCTTGCCAGTTTAATTCCATTTTCAATAGACGTAGCGCCGCATAAAGTGAAGAATGCTTTATTTAGATCTCCAGGACAAATTTGCGCCAGTTTTTTCCCCAGGTCTCCGCGCACTTTGGTAACACAGCTGGGCGTTACATACGCTACTTCCTGCATTTGTTTTACCACGGCGTTGGTGATACGCTGGTTGCCATGACCAATGTTTACGTTCATCAATCCAGATGAAAAATCGATGTAACGTTTATCATCGTAATCATACAGGTAAACGCCTTCCGCATATTTTACGGCAATCGGGGCAAT
Source organism: Bacteroidota bacterium (assembly GCA_040004415.1). GTDB lineage: Bacteria > Bacteroidota > Bacteroidia > Chitinophagales > Chitinophagaceae > JACMLD01. The sequence goes on from JBDUAY010000228.1 coordinate 9,043, forward strand.
ACCTTTTTGCTTACTCCAGGAAAACAGGGTGTAGTCAAGATTATCCTGGATGATTTCTGCTTTTTCGGAGATTGTTTGAGTATTCATACATTCGTTTTTTTAT
>JBDUAY010000640.1:0-2732 GCA_040004415.1 Bacteroidota bacterium
CACCTCCAATTCAATTTTTAATTTCGGATCGATGCGGGCCTGCTTTTCTGTTTTCTGAATTTTTCTTTCAACACCATCAAGATCTTTTAACTGAAGTTCTGTCTCAATGATCTCTTTATCACTCACAGGATTTATTCTCCCTTCATCACGCAATACATTTTCATCTTCAAAACAACGGATCACATGAATGATGGCATCTACTTCACGGATATTGGCTAAAAACTTATTGCCCAATCCTTCGCCTTTACTGGCGCCACGCACAAGACCCGCAATATCAACAATTTCAATTTGCGTAGGTACCGTGCGTTGCGGTTGTACCAGTTCTGCCAGTTTATCCATCCTTGGGTCGGGCACATTTACCAGGCCGGTATTGGGCTCAATGGTACAAAAACGGTAATTGCTTGCCTGTGCTTTGGCACTGTTGCTGACTGCATTAAATAAAGTTGATTTTCCTACATTGGGTAACCCCACGATGCCTGCTTTTAAAGCCATATTATTGCGAGTTGATAGTTGTTAAATGATAGTTTTTATTTAAATGGTTTGATAGAGCCGGCTGTTGAAAGCTTTTTTTGCGGTGCAAAGGTAAGGTTTGCAATCAAATTTCGGGTTTCGGGATAAAACGCTAATTTGTGGCCATGCTAAACAGTACTGATGAAAAGGAAAACCTGTATCAACATTATCAGCAAATTATTAATTATTAATTATCCATTATCACCATGGCATTGAGCAGAATTTGGTCGGCGTTTATCATTATCGCTATCACTGTAGCGGGCATTAAGTGTTTTTTCTTTGGCGATGCACAGCTATTTGCCTGGATGGTAAGCGGAAAAGCCAGCGACCCACTGAATCCGCTTAAACTGGATGGTGTCATTGAAACCTGTTGGGTGGCAGTGGATATTTGCCTGAAACTGGTTGGTATCCTGGCGTTATTCATCGGCTTTATGAATATCGCCGAAAAGGCCGGCGGAATAAGACTTTTATCCCGTATTGCCGGCCCGTTTTTCTCCAAACTTTTTCCCGAAATTCCCAAAGGACATCCTTCCATGGGGCATATGATCATGAATTTTTCCGCTAATTTGTTGGGCCTTGACAATGCCGCTACGCCTTTTGGTTTAAAAGCCATGGAAAGTCTGCAGGAATTGAACCCGGATAAGGCCGTTGCCTCTAACTCGCAAATCATGTTTTTATGCCTGCATGCGGCCGGGTTAAATTTAATTCCGGTAAGTGTAATAGCTGTGCGGGCGGCACAACATGCATCTGACCCTACGGATGTTTTTTTGCCCTGTATGATCGTAACGTTTTTCGGCACTATGGCTGCCATGATCATTGTATCATTCAGGCAAAAGATCAATTTATTTCAGCCGGTGATATTGACGTGGGTGCTGGGGATTTCCGCGGTAATAGCTTTGCTGGTTTATTACGTTACAAGGCTGGATGCTGCGGGGATTCAGTTGTTTTCCAGCAAGCTGAGCAACGGCATTATTTTACTTGTTTTTTTGCTGATTGTATTGGGTGGATTGTATAAGAAAATAGATTTGTTTGCGGCTTTTATAGATGGCGCTAAAAATGGATTTGATACAGCCATCAGAATTATACCTTATATATTGGGAATACTGGTTGCAGTAAGTATGTTGCGTACCAGCGGCACTTTTGATGCGGTAATTAGCGGCATGAAAAGCTTTTTTGCAATGATGGGTGCCGATACCCGTTTTGTAGATGGGTTGCCGACAGCATTGATTAGACCGTTAAGTGGAGGCGCAGCAAGGGGTATGATGGTGAGTACGATGACTACTTTTGGACCTGATTCGTTTGCGAGTAAATTGTCAGGTATTTTCCAGGGCGCATCTGATACCACTTTTTATGTGGTGGCTGTTTATTTTGGATCTGTAAATATTAAGAACACCCGGTATGCAATAGGATCTATGCTACTGGCCGATTTGGTGGGCGTTATTACCGCGATAATTTTATGCTACCTGTTTTTTGGTAGTAGCGTGTAGCGTACAATTTTACAAGCGCTTTACTTTTGATTCTAATTGTTTAAACCTGGCAGGATTTCTAAACGCTGACGGGGTATATTTATTAACGGTGTTTACGGCTTTTATGTCTGTGTTTCAATTTTGGCTGAAGTCGTGCACTCTTATTTAATATAGCTGGTTGTTGAATGGTTGCAGGTACGCCATTTATCGGCAGCAAAATCTCTTTTACTTTTGTATTCTCGTTCTCATCTTCTTCACCACCCCTGCCATTGTAGTCGCCGAATAAATTGGCCAGTTCCTTTGCATGATAAATATTGCTATTGTATTTATTGCCTATTACAATAATGGCGACCGAATCTGGTAACAGGCGTAAGAATGCGGCATTACTGCCATGCCACCATCCGTTGTGGTAGATAGTTTTTTTACCGTTGGGAAAAATATTCATCCTCCAGCCAAGGCCATAATTTTTTACGCCTGCTTTTTCGTTGCTGTAGGGAGTATAAGCCTGCTCCAGTGTTTGCCTGGTAAATAGTTTTCCACCGGTCAATGCCCTGTCCCACTTTAATAAATCTCTTGGTGTGGTATAAATATTTTTATCACCATATACGCCATCTAAAAAACCCAACGGAATCTGCCTGCCACGCCAATCATAACTCGGGTTTACCTTTGAAGTATCCAGGCTGTTAAACAAAAAGGTATGTTTCATTTGCAGTGGTAAAAAAAAAGTTTGCTGCAGGTAATTGGGAAAATTGGTGC
>JBDUAY010000229.1:0-9128 GCA_040004415.1 Bacteroidota bacterium
TAAATGCTACACGGGCAGACATAAAAAAACTCCTGCTTAACCTGCAGGAGTTATATTAACTATTTGATAAAATATTATTTTTTCTTATTGATTACTTCCGCCATCTTCTTGCCAATATCTGCCGGACTTTGCACCACATAAATGCCACACTCAGTCATAATTTTCATTTTAGCTGCGGCCGTGTCATCCGCGCCACCAATAATTGCACCTGCGTGACCCATGCGTCTGCCGGGAGGAGCCGTTTGGCCAGCAATAAACCCTACAACTGGTTTGGTGCTATTTGCTTTTATCCAGTAAGCAGCTTCCGCTTCCATATTGCCGCCAATTTCACCAATCATAATAATACCGTCTGTTTCAGGATCATTCATCAATAATTCAACAGCGTCTTTAGTAGGTGTACCAATAATAGGATCGCCACCAATACCAATAGCAGTAGAAATTCCAAGTCCGGCTTTTGCCACCTGGTCCGCCGCTTCGTATGTCAATGTGCCGCTTTTAGAAACTACACCAATACGACCCTGCTTAAACACGAAGCCTGGCATAATACCTACTTTGCATTCGCCGGCAGTAATAACACCCGGACAATTCGGCCCAATCAACCTTGTTTTTTTACCCAGTAAAAAGTTTTTAGCTCTAACCATATCCTGAACAGGAATTCCTTCAGTAATACAAACCACCAGTTCTATACCGGCGTCTGTTGCTTCCATAATGGCATCTGCTGCAAACGCTGGTGGAACAAAAATGATACTCACGTTGGCACCTGTATTTTTTACTGCGTCCGCCACGGTGTTAAAAACGGGCTTGTCGAGATGTGTGCTGCCACCTTTGCCCGGCGTAACCCCACCTACCACATTGGTACCGTATTCTATCATCTGCGTGGCATGAAAACTGCCTTCAGTTCCCGTAAAACCCTGAACAATTATTTTAGAACTTTTATTAACTAAAACAGCCATGGTGTATATATTAAATTGTGGGCAAAAATAGGGGATTTGAGCTAAGAGAACAAAGAGAGATATATGGTGCCTGATTTTCTCCGTGCCTGATTTGACAGGAAGGTTCCCGGATAATGGACATCAGACATCAAAAATCAGACATCACACCTGGTTTTATGCTTTTGGTATTGCCGCAATCAAGCCCTGCGTATAGGTTTCTTTTGGATGACGGTACACTTGTTCTGCCGTTCCGGTTTCAATTATTTTACCTTTTTGCATGACCATAATCCTGTCGCTGATATAGTGAACCACGGAAAGATCATGCGATATAAAGATGATCGTAAATCCAAATTCTTTTTTAAGATCGTTCAGCAAATTAAGCACTTGTGCCTGCACACTGACGTCCAGCGCACTTACACTCTCATCGCACACGATAAAAGATGGATTAAGCGCAAGTGCGCGTGCAATCACAATACGTTGCCGCTGACCTCCGCTAAACTCATGCGGATAGCGATAGAAATGTTCTGGCAACAAGCTTACTTTATCCAGCAGTTCCATCACCCTGTCTTTTCTTTGGCTGGCGGAGGGTAACACCTGATGTACTTTTAAAACCTCTTGTATAGCATTGCCAATAGTGATGGATGGATTTAATGCAGCATAAGGATCCTGGAAAATAATCTGTATTTTTTTCCGCAGGCTGCGCAAATCTTTTTGTGAATATTGCAGCAGGTCATTCCCTTTAAATATTATTTTTCCACCAGTTGGTTGTACAAGCCGCAACAGCGTTCTTCCCAATGTTGTTTTACCGCAGCCGGATTCACCTACCAACCCCAAAGTTTCACCGGCATATACATCAAAGCTTACATCATCCACTGCTTTTGTATAATCTGAAACTTTACCGGTAAAACTTCTTTTGCCCGGGTACCAGACCCTGAGATGATCAACTTCTATTAATTTTTCTACTCGGGTATTTTTTACTTCGGTTCTTCCACTTTCAATCACATCCAAGCCATTGCCAGCCACTTCAACGCGGCCATTTCCAACTCCCGTCCCTCCGTTCCAGAAATCACTGACTACCGGTAATCTTTCTCCTTTTGTATGCAATAACGGACGGCAGGCAAGCAAACCCTGGGTGTATGGATGTTGTGGATATTGCATAACTGCTATTGCGGTGCCCTGCTCAACAATATTTCCTTTGTACATAACAACCACCCTGTCTGCAATTTCTGCCACCACACCAAGATCGTGCGTAATAAAAATAACGCCCATCTGTGTTGCCTGCTGTAAAGATTTAATCAGTTGCAGAATTGTTTTTTGAACGGTTACATCCAGCGCCGTTGTTGGTTCATCGCAGATTAGCAATGAAGGATTACCACTCATGGCCATGGCAATCATAACACGCTGTTTTTGCCCGCCGCTTAATTGATGCGGGTAACGATCAAACATCGCAGCAGGATTGGGTAACTGCACTTTTTCAAATAAGGTAATCGTTTGTTGCCGGGCTGCCGCTTTTGAAATTTTCCGATGTAACAAAATCGCTTCCATCACCTGGTTCCCGCACGTAAAAACAGGATTTAAAGAAGTCATTGGCTCCTGGAAAATCATGGCTATTTTATTGCCACGGATGGAACGGAGTTTTTTTTCATTGGCGTAAAGAAGATCTTCTCCCGGCTGATCAGCTGCGCTAAAAAATATATTGCCGTTGGTATAGCGGACTGTTTTGGCTGGAAGCAGTTGCAGAATAGCCAGTGCGGTGACAGATTTTCCGGAACCCGATTCGCCCACAACGGCTACAATTTCACCGGGATGCACGCTAAAAGAAATATCGTGCAATGCAGTATGCGTGCCCTGCTCCGTTTCAAATTCAATCCGTAAATTTTTTATTTCCAGCAAAAAAGAAAGTTTTTAGTTTTTAGTTCGCAGTCGTTAGCCCTGAAAATCTAGATTGATCCAATTGGTAATAAATCAACGTATAGTATTTTGCCACCGCTGAAACAAACGTAGTTCACGGGAGCTACAAGACAAAGGAAAAAATGACAAATCGTATGTTCCGCTGTGAAAACCTCCTTGGCGTTGTGGTATGTTAATGCCCGTGAGCGCGTATGACGCCAACGGGCTGTTAATTAAGACTGGCTATTACTAAAAACGCAAATGCCTTACCGTCATACCATCATTAATTAATTGTTTTAATGAGTCAATGCCAATTCTGATATGATTTTCTACAAAGTTGCCGGTTACTTTCTTATCGCTTTCTTCCGTTTTTACACCTTCAGGGACCATCGGTGAATCACTCACCAGGAGTAATGCACCCGTAGGTATTTTATTAAAAAAGCCAACAGAGAAAATAGTAGCGGTTTCCATATCTATAGCATATGCTCTTACTTTTTGCAGGTATTCTTTAAACACTTCATCGTGTTCCCAAACGCGGCGGTTAGTGGTGTACACCGTGCCGGTCCAGTAATCACACTGGTAATCACGAATGGTAGTGGAGATGGCTTTTTGCAGTGCAAAAGCGGGCAACGCGGGCACTTCCGGCGGGAAATAGTCATTGGAGGTACCTTCTCCTCTAATAGCCGCGATGGGAAGTATCAAATCACCTATTTTATTGCGTTTTTTTAATCCGCCACATTTGCCCAAAAAGAGCACTGCTTTCGGACTGATGGCAGTTAGTAAATCCATTACTGTGGCAGCGGTAGGGCTACCCATCCCAAAATTGATAATGGTAATGTCGCCTGCAGTAGCACATTGCATCGGCCTGTCTCTGCCGACCACTTCTACGCTGTGCCATTCGGCAAAAAGTGTTACATAATTGCTGAAATTGGTAAGTAATATATATTTTCCAAACGCCTCTAATTTCTGACCGGTATATCGCGGGAGCCAGTTTTGCACAATTTCTTCCTTCGATTTCATGTATTAAGTTTTATTTTTTATTGGTAGTATCTTTACAAAAAGATTCCACCTGTAATCGACCATGATTATTATTTTGAGATAATCATATTAAAAATCCCTCTTTTGTATTTTGCAATCAGCTAAGATACTAAATTGCTGTGGCAGAACTGAACGCTAACTATGATATTCATTAATTATCCACCCCATCAGTACAAGATCCGCGAGCCTGAATGGAAGAAAGAAGAGATTTGGGATGACACCCGCAGGTTGTGGGTGAGCCTTACCCCGGAAGAATGGGTGCGACAGAATTTTGTTCAGTACCTGGTACAAATATGCAAATATCCCGCACCCTATATTGCGCTTGAAAAAAAAATACAATTGGGTGATGTAAAAAAACGATTTGATATACTCGTGTACAACAGGGCCGCCAAGCCGTGGCTGATGGTTGAATGTAAATCAAAAGAGGTGCAAATGAATAAGAAAGTATTGAACCAGGTACTGAATTATAATATGGCGTTGCCGGTTCCTTATTTAATTATTACCAACGGCCATTATTGTTATGGATATCACCGTACGGGTATTGAAATAAAAGAACTTGATATTTTGCCGGCGTATGAATAAGGTGCAGTCTGTTCCAGGCAAAAAAATGACCACGGATGAAATGCATTGGAAGGATGTAAAAGATTTTTATCAGCCAGGGTAAATCCGTCTGAGCTTCGTCCATCACCCGTTTAAAAAAGAACACGTGTTGGAATTTGCGCTCATTATTTTTAAATAACAAGCAATATTCATTTCGGCAAAATCGGTGTATTTCTTTAAACCACGTATCCGTGTGCAAATTTTTTTTTCGAAGCAAATTCTTTTCATAGTTCCCACCAGTGTTTATCCGGGTAAGATTTGCCCAGCACGACCAGTTCTCCAATCATAGGCGTAGTAACCGGCTGGTTGAGTTCAGCCGCTTTTTTTACCACTCGTTTAACCGGTTCATTCCACGGGTGGAACGCCAGGGTAAATTTTGCCCAGTGTACGGGCAATAGCATGTTCGCTTTTAGATCGATGGCAGCCTGCGCCGTTTCTTCCGGCATCATATGAATGTATTTCCAATGTGTGTTGTACTGACCGCATTCCAGCATTGCAATATCAAATGGGCCATATTTATTTCCAACCGTTGCAAAGTGCGTATCGTAGCCAGAATCACCACCAATAAAAATAGTATGCGTTTGCGTTTTAAGAATAAACGAGGCCCACAACGTTTTACCACGCGTTAAGCCACGCCCGGAGAAATGCCGGCCAGGCGCCGCCGTTAGACTGATACCCGGCAACGGAACCGCAGATTCCCACCAATCCAGTTCGGTTATAATATTTTTATCGTATCCCCAGTATTCAAAATGAGATCCAGCACCAAGTGCAGTAATTACCTTTTTTATTTTTGGTTTCAATGCAACTATGCTTTCATAATCGAGGTGATCATAATGGTCGTGCGTTTGCACAAGTAAATCAATCTCCGGCATATCGTTTACACTGTACGCATCTGCACCGGGATATGCTTTTACCATAAAAGAATAGGGTGCTGCATGATTACTAAAAACAGGATCCACCAAAATGTTTAGTCCATTAATGTGGATGAGATAAGATGAATGTCCAAACCATACAATAACCGGCGCATCATTTTCAAGATTCTTCAGATCAGTTTTTACAAAAGGCAATGGGCGTGGAGGTCTGCTATCTTTTGCTTTGTTCAGATATGATTTCAATGTTTTCCAAAATGAGCTTTCTTCTGCCATCACCGGCGTCGGACTTGTATTTTGAAAAGAACCATTTTTATAATTGGGTGAGTTTTCTATTCTTTTAAGCCGATCTCCTTGCGGTATTTTACCAAATACTTTTTGCCCCATATGCGTCTTTTATTTTTTATGAAGTTACAGGTTCAGCCCGTAAGCATATAAAACATATTTGCCAGATATTAAAAACATACGCTTATTTTTAAGGCAGGCGGAACAATGTGTAAATGTGATAGTGCGAAGCTATGTGAGCCTTGTCTGGGAGGATGAAAGTGTGGAAGTTGGCAAATGGCAAAATATACCGTTGCAGCGTGTAGCATTTTGTAAAATAACCAGTACGGAAGGTGATGAAAACGGGCACATTTTTTCTTACAGCTAAAAATTATTTTTGAAAAGAAAAATTTCCATTTACACGGCCTCTTCAATTGTAGTAGCAAACATGATTGGTACCGGTGTTTTTACCAGTCTTGGTTTTCAATTGTCTGCAGTGCAAAATACATGGACGATCATTTTACTCTGGCTGGCAGGTGGCATACTGGCTTTGTTTGGCGCATTTGCGTATGCTGAGTTGGGAACACATTTTAAAGAATCTGGCGGCGATTATATTTATCTCTCAAGAATTTTCCACCCGATGCTGGGCTATCTGTCTGCATGGGCCGGATTGACGGTAGGTTTTTCTGCACCAGTTGCGCTTGCAGCTATGGCATTTACAAAATACCTGGCGCCTTTTGGTTTGCAAAATAATGTGTGGCTGGCCATTGCTGTTATTGTATTAATTGGGTTGATGCACAGCTTTACCATTAAGCACAGCAGCCGGATGCAAAATTTCTCTACGCTGGTGAAAGTAATATTTATAATTACGCTTATCATCATTGGTCTTGTTTTACCGGGTAGCCATGTGAATGCGTTTGATTACAGCCGTACGTGGAAACATGAAATTATAACACCCGGTTTTGCTGTATCTATGATTTATGTTGGGTTTGCATACACCGGCTGGAGCGCAGCAGCCTATATTGTAGATGAAATTGATAATCCATTAAAAAACTTGCCAAAGGCTTTGATAGGAAGTACACTCTTTGTGGCAGTCAGCTATATATTTTTTCAATTTGTTTTGTTGAAACATGCACCGGCGGCGCAAATGACCGGTAAAGCAGAAGTCACATTTATTGCATTTGGAAACATGTTGGGAAGCGCTGGTGGCAAATGGGTAAGCGTTTTTATAGCAATACAACTTGTTGCCACCATTAGTTCTTATTTATGGGTAGGACCACGGGTTACTTATGCGATGGCAAAAGAAAATAAATTATGGAGCGCGCTGGCGAAGAAAAATGAGCATGGTATACCTGTGGCTGCCTTATGGCTGCATGTTTTTATTGCCATACTGCTGGCCCTGACCGGTTCTTTTGAAAAAGTATTACTGTATTCCGGATTTGTTTTACAATTAATGGCTTCATTAACAGTGGCCACCAGTTTGTTTATACGCGATAGAAAGCCTGGATCTTTTAAAAGTCCGTTAAAACCATTATTGCAAATTATTTTTTTATTATTTAATACCTGGGTATTGGTTTTTACAATGAAAGACAGACCTGTGGAAAGTTTGATTGGTATTGGCATTCTATTGCTGGGCCTGGTGATTTATTATTTTGATAAACCCGAAGACAGGATTAGAGAATAACAATTGGTAAATAATTCATGCCGTTTAGTTAAAGGTTTTAATGTTCCATTGCAACATTTTATACCCGCTTGAATAGAACCTTCTATGCGTATACCTAAAAAAATTACTGCAAACAGGAAAGCACAAATCCGTTCCATATTTAATGTCTTCTGTTACGCCCGGTAATGAAAGACAATATCGTCGCAAATATTAAATTATCATGGTTGTATAAAATTATCATGTGTACATGAAAGGTATAAATCATTTGTAATTTTTACCACTTTAGGGTATTGCTGGTAATTGTTTGTACATATACCTTGCACATGGATTTAATATAAAACTGTTGTATTGCATGTACTGACCCTCTATGCATACAAATTTTCAGGCTCCGGTTATTATCTGAACTAAGGAACACGATTTCTATTCCCTGACTGTTTACAAGGCATACTGGTAGCATTATAAACGAACTGTTTTACAGACAGGCCCCTTGCGTCTATTAATTATTATTTATAAACATTAAATTTTTTTTATGCCAGTTAAAGATGTTACCCATACAGCTGATGATAATGGAGTGGTTATTCCATGTTGCCCGGATTTGATGAATGACGATCATTGTGATGTTATTAATTTCAGCAGGGTACTAACGTATCCTACCAGCGTGCTCGCCAACACCCGCAAAAGAGTAAATGTTGAAGTGATTTTGCGGTTTAAATTCTCGCGCTGCACACTTGGTCTTACATTGGGAGATCCGGTTTACAGCACAACATTATTGCCGGGCGAAAAAGTAAAATTGTCAACTACAGATCGCAGAAGCCGTTTTACCTACGACAGTGAAACCAAGCTCAGTTACAGAAGTGAACAGATTTCTGAAGAACAGTATTATATGACATCGGTTCAGAAGTACATGTCAGACTCCGCAGCTTCACAATCCGGAAATGCAGAACAATCTTCCGATAGCCACTTCGATTTTCATGGAGATGCCGGGGGCAGCATCAATCCATTTAGCCTCAGTGCCAGCGCCAGTACGAGTGCAAGTGGAAATCATAATAGTCAGTCGGTGAGTGATTATCTGAATCAGCAAAAGGCACATGCACAAAGTTCAGCATCGCAGGCGGTAAGTTCTACCCGTAAGGCACATTCAATTTCAATAGGCGAAGTAAGCGGCCGTACGAATATTGAAGGCAGTGCGGAAGAACATTTTGAAGCGTCTTCCCGCGAATTCAGCAATCCCAATAAATGCCATGCGGTGACATTTATGTTTTATCGTATTAATAAAAAACAAAGTATAAAATTTGAACTGGAATCAATAGAAAGAAGAGTGGTGGATGATAGCGCACCCATTGGCGGAATTTTACAACCCGGACCTGCTAAACTTCCCATCGCACTTGTTCCGCAGGATATACCAGCGACTGCGGTATTGAGAAAGACAACTACTACCGCAGCAGGTCTCGCAACCAATGCAGCCGTAACGGCTACAGCATTTGATACATCTGCAATAAGCTCACTGAATGCGAACACAGGCAGCCAGTTTTTTGGACAGGAACAAACCCTGAATTTGCCATTAGATGCAGACATCCGCAATAAGGCTTTGAAAGAAGTTGATGAGCAACTGGTGGCTAAAAATTTAATCGACAAGTCAGGAAATGTGACGACTGTTACGAAAGAACTTATTGAGTTTGATTCTGCATTTTCATTGCCAACCGCGGGTATTATTGTAAAAGGATGCCTGGATGATTGCAACATCTGCGAACCGGAAGCAAAAGAAAATATTCAGTTACAAAATGATTTGCTCCGCAAACAAATTGAATTATTAGAAAAATCACAGGAATACAGATGTTGCCCGGTTCCTCCTGTAGCTGCCAGTTGACAAAA
>JBDUAY010000011.1:0-29246 GCA_040004415.1 Bacteroidota bacterium
ATTGGCTTGAAATAGTGAGAGATTCAGACATAAAAAAAGGAGCCGAAGTTGATAAGTTAATTAAAGAGGCTTTTGAGCTGACGGCTATATTCGCTGCAACTGATAAAACTGCAAAATTGAATAATAAAAATAAATCTGGCAAATAACATGCGGCAGAAAAGAGTAGTGATATCGAATAAAAGAAATCAGACATCATCACATCAGACATCAAACATTTTATGTTTTTACAAAAAAGAAACCGGATATTAAGACAATCGCCCGCAATACGCGCTTTAGTTGCTGAAACAATTCTAACTCCGCACGATTTTATCGCTCCATTATTTATTGATGAAGGCGCAAATATAAAAACAGAAATTGCTTCTATGCCCGGCTATTACCGCAATAGTTTGGATGTTACCGTAAAAGAAGTAAAAGATTTATGGAATATGGGCATCAAATGTATTTTGTTATTTGTAAAGGCAAAAGATGATTCAAAAGACAATACGGGCAAGGAAGCATGGAACAAAGATGGATTGATGCAGCGGAGCATCAAAGCAATCAAAAATGCCGTGCCTGAAATGATTGTTATGACGGATGTGGCACTTGATCCATATTCTATTTATGGTCATGACGGCATTGTAAAAGATGGCGAAATAATAAATGATGAAACGGTGGAAGCGCTGGTAAAAATGAGTTGCAGTCACGCAGAAGCAGGCGCTGATTTTGTTGCACCCAGCGATATGATGGATGGCCGCATCGGCGCTATTCGCAATGGACTGGAAGAAAGCAATTATACCAAAACCGGCATCATGGCATATAGCGCTAAATATGCTTCTTGCTTTTATGGTCCGTTCAGAGATGCCCTGGACAGTGCGCCTGGTTTTGGTGATAAGAAAACTTACCAGATGAATTATGCCAACCGCATCGAAGCTATCAAAGAGACATTGATGGATGTGGAAGAAGGTGCAGACATTGTAATGGTAAAACCTGCACTATCATATTTAGATATTATCCGCGAAGTAAAAAATGTGGTGAGCGTTCCGGTGAGCGCCTATAATATCAGTGGTGAATATGCGATGATTAAAGCCGCTGCCAAAATGGGTTGGATTGATGAAAACAAAGCTATCCTGGAAACGCTCACCTCCATGAAAAGAGCGGGTGCAGACCTGATTGCTACCTATTTTGCCCGCGATGCAGTAAAATTATTAAGCTAATATTGTATCCTGATTCCGCGGCCTGGTGGCTCCATGAAAGGCCACAAGAAAAATACCAAAATAATAAACAACGATTGGCCATGACTGATAGAAGACAATTTCTAAAAACAGGCAGCGTGTTAACCGCTGGTGTACTGTTACGCAACACAAACCTATTTTCACAAACTATGCAAGGTTTTGAAAGTAAGCGTCCGCCGTTATCGCAGCGGAAATTTACCAGCCCAAATGTTGAAGCCGCCATTGCAGAAATAAAAAAAGGTTTCCCGGGTAAAGAAATCGCGTCGCTGTTTGAAAATTGTTTTCCCAATACATTAGATACCACAGTTGATTTTGAAATGCTTGATGGCAAGCCGGACACCTATGTTATTACCGGTGATATCGATGCCATGTGGTTGCGCGATAGTACTGCCCAGGTTTGGCCTTATTTATCTCTTATAAAAGGAGATAAAAAATTGCAGCAATTAATAGCTGGTGTTATAAACCGTCAATCAAAATGCATCCGTAAAGATCCATATGCCAATGCATTTTATAAAGACGAAAATAAAATAAGCGAGTGGAAACATTCTGACATCACCGATATGAAACCGGGTACGCATGAAAGAAAGTGGGAGATCGATTCATTGTGCTATCCCATTCGTTTATCACATAAATACTGGCAGCTTACCGGGGATACTACTCCATTTGATAATAGCTGGAAAGAAACAATTGCCCTGATAGTTAAAACATTTAAAGAACAACAACGTAAAAATGGCAACGGGCCTTACAGCTTTCAGCGAAATACAGCCTGGGCAACGGACGGCGTGCCTTTGGGCGGTTATGGTTACCCGGTAAAACCTGTCGGACTTATCTGTTCCATGTTTCGACCCAGTGACGATGCTACCATTTTTCCGTATCTGATTCCGTCTAATTTTTTCGCTGTTGTTTCATTGAAGCAGGCAGGGGAAATGGTGGGTAAAATTTATAGAGATGCGGCACTTGCCAATGAATGTTTGCAATTGGCTGCGGAGGTAGAGAAAGCACTGCAGCAATACGCCGTTGTTCAAAACGCGCAGTTTGGCAAAGTCTATGCATATGAAGTAAATGGTTTTGGCAGTTATAATTTAATGGATGATGCCAATGTGCCAAGCTTATTATCTCTTCCCTACCTGGACGCAACACCTGCTGCGGACCCCATTTATCAGAATACAAGAAAATTAATTTTATCTGGTAGTAATCCATTCTTTTTTAGGGGCAAAGTAGCAGAAGGCATTGGTGGTCCGCATGCTGGTATGCAAATGATATGGCCATTGGGTATTACCATGCGCGCGCTTACCAGCACCAGTGATGCTGAAATTAAAAAATGTTTGCAGATGCTGGTAGCTTCCCATGCAGGTACGGGCTTTATGCATGAGTCATTTCATAAAGACGATGCCACGAAATTTTCCCGTAAATGGTTTGCCTGGGCCAATACATTGTTTGGAGAGTTGGTGTTAAAAACATATCACAAAAAACCAGCTATACTAAACGAAGTGTGAGGTCGAAACCCCCAGGGCCGGTATCTCACCGGCCATTTTACAAATGCGTGCATATTAAATTTTGCCATGCTGCCCAATAAGCAGACCAAAGAACATTTTTGTTTGCAGCACAAGCGTGCGACGCAAGAATGATCAGCCATGACCTTCAGCCAGGCCCATAAAATTTTTTATTACTATAAACCTTCAATTAGCATTCACCATTTATGGCCGGTGAGACAGCAGCTATGGAGATAAACTTGAGTTCTTTTGTTACGGCGGTACCAATATTAAAACATAACAAAGCATCTCCGTGTAACGCTGTGTTCCCGTAGATCAATTGTTCAAGGTTTCAGAATGGGTTTATCCAATGCGGTAAACGTTCTCCCCGTAAGCCCGCGACAATATTTTCAGCGGCCAGCCGGCTCATTCCATTCCTGGCCTCTTCAGTAGCAGAGCCAATATGCGGCAATATGCAAACGTTGGGCATGTTGAGTAAGGGATTATCGCAGCGCATAGGTTCGGGGTTGGTAACATCCAGTCCGGCACCCCAAATTATTTTTTGTTGCAGGGCCGCCGTTAAATCTGTTTCATTGTGAATACCGCCACGCGCCGTATTGATAAAAATAGCAGACGATTTCATCTTTTTAAATGCATCGGCATTGAATATTCCTTTCGTTTCAGGTGTGAATGCCGTATGCACAGATAATACATCGCTCTGGTCCAATAGTTCGTCAAAAGAAACCCGGATGGCGCCCAGATCTTTTTCTGCTATTAAATTGTGGTTCCGGTTGTGATAAAGTATTTTCATTCCATAGGCGCCTTTGCAACGCTTCGCCATTTCATATCCTATATTTCCCAATCCAAAAACACCAAGCGTTTTTCCATATAATTCTATTCCTAAATCAGCACCAGGGTTGAAAAATTTCCACTCTTCTTTCTCAATTGTCTTATGCAGGTAAAAAGCTTTGCGGCTGGTAGCCAGCATCAGCAGAAAAGCAGTATCTGCAGTAGCATTGCTTAATACACCCGGTGTATTGCCAATGGGAATCTTCAATCTCGTTGCTTCCACGATATCTACGTTATCATACCCAACAGCGTGTAAAGCAATTACTTTTAGGTGGCTGGAGGCCTGCAAAAAAATTTTATCAATCTTGTTGGAGCCTACACTTAACAGGGCGTCATAATTTTTACAATGCGCAATCAATTCTTCTGCGGACAATTCTCTTTCTTCCGTCCATTGCGTGTACCGTACACCGGCATTCTTCAACACTTTCAGGCCTTCTTCCAGAATTACGCGCGTAATAAAAACATTCATTAAAGAGGAAATTTTTGTTGAACAGATTATCAAGCGCCCAATCATTGTGTGCAATAAAAATAAGTAATACAGTAAAAAAAACAATGTGAATTAACTGCGAAGGAATTACGTCCCAGTTTTCTATCATTCCTGATCCAAAAATCAGAACGAGCATTATAATACTGCCCATTATTAAACCAATGCGGGTAAACAAACCGGCGACCAATAAAATACCCGTGATCAACTCCGCAAAGGGCAACGCATAACTAAATGGTTTAATTAATGCTGCCGGCAACATTGATTTTTGAAATTGCCCCAGCATCCAGTTACTAAAACCAGTAAGTTTAGGCATGCGAACCAGCCCATGGGTCAGCATGCTGCAACCAATTGCCAGCCGGGCCAGTAAATAAGCAGTTCTTGTGTATAGCATAAAACGTAATCTTTTTATTTAGAATGATAAAAATCTGGTACTGGATTTAGCCTTGTATCCTGCCGCTGGTGCCAATAAGGATAGAGCAGGGGCCGCTCACTTGCTGCATCTAATTTTTTTACCTGGTCAGTAGTAAGATTCCAGCCAACAGCCCCAAGGTTTTGTTTTAACTGTTCTTCATTACGGGCACCAATTACAATGTTTGATATAGTGGGCCGTTGCAGTAACCAGTTAAGCGCCACTTGTGGAACTGATTTTCCGGTCTCAGCCGCTATCACATCCAGCGCATCTACAATAGCAAATAAAAGATTTTCATCCGGTGCCGGACCATGGCCACCACCCTGCTGCACACGATTGTCAGTTGGCTGCGGATTATTGCGCCTATACTTACCCGATAGTCTGCCGGAAGACAATGGGCTCCATACAATCGTTCCAATATTTTGATCAATGCCCAATGGCATTAGTTCCCACTCAAATTCCCTGTCAAGCAAAGAATAATATGCCTGGTGCGCAATGTATTTGCTCCACCCATATTTTTCTGATGCGGAGAGCGATTTCATTAAATGCCAGCCAGAAAAATTGGAACAGGCAATATACCGCACTTTGCCACTTTGAATAAGATTCTCGAGTGTTTTCAACGTTTCTTCAACCGGTGTTACTCCATCAAACCCATGCATATGATAAATGTCAATGTGATCTGTTTTTAAACGCCTAAGGCTTGCTTCACAGGCTTTAATTAAATGCTGGCGCGAAGATCCATAATCATTTGGTGCATCACTCATTTTAAAGGTGGCTTTTGTTGATATCAACACTTTATCACGGATACCAGTAAGTGCTTTTCCTAAAATTTCTTCCGATGCCCCCCTTGAATAGACATTTGCGGTATCAAATAAATTTACGCCTGCATCCATACATATTTTTACCATTCTTGTGGCTTCTTCTATTTGTGTATTTCCCCATGCTTTAAAAAATTCGTTACCACCACCAAACGTAGCGGTGCCAAAACTAAGTACCGGAACCTGTAAACCCGAAGCGCCCAATTGCCTGAATTCCATGCTATATTTTTAAGTTGTTTTTTATCAGTAATTATATTCCCTTGTTACATTCATCCCATTATGTAAGCGCGCCATTATCAGGATGCAAGCGCAATATAGAAAGATACAATCTACGCAACATCTTTATTACCCGTTTGTATTAAAGAATGGTTTAATTTTGCTCTTTGCAAAATAACAAACAAGCGATGAATATACAGGTAAGCAAAACACTTTTTGAACGTGCCCAAAAAGTTATTCCCGGTGGCGTTAATTCACCCGTCCGGGCTTTTAAAAGCGTAGGGGGTACACCATTATTTATTCGTAACGCACAGGGCGCTTTCTTGTTCGATGCAGATGGAAATAAATATATTGACTATATAGCTTCCTGGGGACCTATGATTTTAGGTCATGCTTACGGGCCGGTTGTAAAAGCCATACAGGAACAGGCTGCCTATTCTACTTCTTACGGTGCACCAACAGAACTGGAAATAAAAATGGCTGAACTGATTATCAGCATGGTGCCCAACGTTGATTTGATTCGCATGGTTAGCAGCGGAACAGAGGCATGCATGAGTGCGTTACGGCTGGCAAGAGGATATACCGGCAAAAATAAATTTATCAAGTTTGACGGGTGTTATCACGGTCATGCAGATGCGTTTTTAGTGAAAGCCGGCAGTGGTTTGGCTACATTGAATATTCAAACAGTACCTGGTATTACAGGTGGTGTTGCCAATGATACGCTTACTTGTGCTTACAATGATTTGAACGCCGTACAACAACTGGTGAATGAAAATAAAAATGAAATAGCAGCTATTATTATTGAACCAGTAGCAGGCAATATGGGCTGCATTTTACCTGATCCGGATTTTTTAATTGGATTGAGAAAAGTATGTACTGCAGAAAATATCATTTTAATTTTTGATGAAGTGATGACCGGTTTCCGGCTCGCTGCTGGTGGCGCACAAGAAAAATTAAAAATAGATGCCGATCTTGTTACTTACGGAAAAGTAATTGGTGGCGGCATGCCTGTGGGCGCATTTGGTGGTAAAAAAGAAATTATGAACCATATTGCTCCATTGGGAAATGTTTACCAGGCAGGCACACTTAGTGGAAATCCTATTGCCATGATTGCCGGCTTCACCATGCTGACGGAGCTGAAAAAAAATCCTGCTATTTACAAGGAACTGGATGAAAAAACAATTTACCTGCGGGATGGCTTGAACAAGGTATTAACGGAATGGGGGCAGCCTTTTGTAATTAATCAATTAGGCTCTATGATAAGTGTGCATTTCAGCAGTAAGGCGGTAAATAATTTCGCAGATGCAGCTGCCGCAGACAATAAAAAATTCAACCTGTTTTTTCATGCCATGCTAGACCGGGGTGTCTATTTACCACCTTCTGCTTTTGAAAGCTGGTTCCTGAATAATGCTTTAACAAAAGAAGATCTGGATAATACGATTGCTGCCGCAAAAGAAAGTTTGCAGGAAATTCACTAACATTCTTCAACCATTCCCGGTTACAGATGATTCAAATTACCGCAAAAAATAGTTACACGATATTAATACCTTTCTGTTGCAACATTGAATAGACCTCCCTGCTTACTTCGCTTTTGGTTGACTCCATCGTTGCTACGTCTTTGCACCAGCATAAAAACAACATCTGAACAGCCTTACCTTTCAGATAATTGAACAATATTTCCGGCTGCCGTTGGGTTAGCGCATGGGGGTTTTTATTAACGATATCTGTAAATGCCTTTTCAATATCTGCCGGATCGGGCAATGCATCTACCGTGATGGTAAAATCTATCCGGATGTGGTTATTGCTTAATGTCCAGTTAACAATATTACGCGATAACAAATCGCCATTCGGAATAATTACTTCTGCGCCTTCAGGTGTTAATAAAGTGCTTGACCGTATGCTTATTTCCTTCACCCGTCCTTTTTCACCACCCACTTCAACGGTATCGCCTATGCGCAGTGGACGATCAAAAATTAATATAATACCGGATACAAAATTGTTTACAATACCCTGAAGGCCTAAACCGATACCAACACCCAAAGCACCCAGTATCACGGTGATCTTATCAACCGGCAAACCCAGCGCAGCTACTGCCAGCAGGAATCCACCAATTAATAAAACGAGGCGTGTAATCATGAGGCGTGAACGCTGACCTTTATTATCAAACGCCGCATCGTCGCCAACGTCCCCAAAAAAATACGCAATATATTTTTGCAGGAAGTTTGCGACCCATATAATACACAGGAACAATATTATTCCACCAAACGTAAACGAAATGCTGCCGATATCCTGGGGTGTTACAAGAAATGCCAGTAACTGATCATACACAAAATTGTAAATGTTGAGATTGATGGTAAATGCTATCAAACACATGACTACAGCAATCACCGTAACCAGCGAGTTTATTCCTTTCATTACTGGTGCCGAATCAAAATATTCAGGATAATTTTTCCGCACACGGCTTGTATAAATCTGCAACAGAAAAGCTTCTTCCAGTGATTTTATAAATACCCGCAGACTAATAATTTGTGCAAATGTATACACTGATGTATAACTGAAAATTTGGGTAAGTGTTAACCGGCCAAAGAGATTGCAAACAACTGCCATGAAGTTAAAAAAGATATAAACGCCCGTAGCAAAGAATAACACTTTTCCTTCAGATGTTTTTTTTAATCGTTGCCAGAAAAGTAATCCAAGAATAATAGCCCCTCCGCTGATACATAAAACCCACCAGCGCTGCAGATAATACGGCAGTGCCAATATTCTTGAAAAAGACAATACAACAAATAAAATCACAATTCCGCACCAGTAGAAAAACATTTTTTGTGGCCAGCGTTTCCAAAAGAGACCGGTTAAAACAAGCATCAGTAAAAACTGGGTTGTTTCAATATAAATGGCCGGCGCATGCAAATCAAACAGTGGCGCCAGTGTAAGCATACAAACAAGGCACGCTGCAATCGGCACGGGGTTAATATATTTAAACCGAAAGGAGTCTGGCAATGGTAATTTGTTTTTATTTTTCAGCCTGCGGTAATTGCTAAAAATCCACCCGAAAAATATTATTCCCGTCAATAAAAGCCATACTCTTTTCGATCGGGTATTCTCAAAATAATATCGTATGGCTTTATTTTCATTGTCGACCGATTTTTTAAAATTATCAGACCCCGAAAACTTTTTTGTCCGCGCTGGCGATGGCTCCCACAAATAATTTCTTTCCTTGGTAAATGATCGCGGACCTATCCTCGCCAAAAGTGTATCCGTTTTGTACAATAATTCTGTAACAAGAATACTATTGGCGGATGCATGTGTTTGCAGCGCATTAATTGTGTTAGTGGCCGTTCTTACCAATGTATCGGTATTGTTCCATTTTACACGAAGACCCTTAAACTGCGCAGTAAAAGATTTCCTTAATACAGAATCCCGGAACAGTTGCCGAAGCGTAGTATCCTTCCTGATATCCAGCACTTCTTTTTTTAATGCATCCAGCCTGCCGTCGTATGTATTTAGCTCATCACTATTTTTCTTATCATTTTCCTGTATTGCCTCCAGTAATGTATAAAACATTTGCAGGTTGCGCAGGTTCAGCATGCGATCGTTTACAGACAACCTTTCTTTGATAACACTGAGCGCTGTATCACTTTCTTCCAGGTTGGCGGCAATCTCCGGCAGCTTGCTAAATGAACCGGTTACAACCGGCACTTTATTCAGCGTTTGATATATTTTTTGTATGTGCAGGAGATAGTCACTGCCAGAAAGTGTATTGGTGTCAGCAAACAGTGACATATCGAAAGACCTGCGGCGCATCGTATCAGGCCGCAAAGAATCTGTTCGCGCAATGTCCTGACGTAATGTATCATGCCTGTGGTAGGCGGTGTCTTGCGCAACTGCAAAATTTATCAAAGAAAAAAAACATATGAGTAAGCAGTAAAATGATTTCCTGTTCATGACTGGGTAACGTTGATATACCCGTAAAATTGCTTCATTATAATTAGCAATTCATTAAAATTTCTGCATGAGAAGCCCGCAGTTAAAAAAAGGATGCAGCAGCTTAAAAATCTGTTCAGCCCCAAAAATCAGAATGGCCGTTTATGCTTTCCCGTCTAATGCTTCCCTGCCGGAAAACGATCCGCTATCAGGTTCAGCTGAATGTTATGTTCGAGATAAGCTTTGCATCCGGCCAGTACCCAGCAAAATCCACCAACTGAATCTTTCACCCTGGCTTGTATTGTCTCCGCATCGCCGGTAAAGCCATCGTTTACAATATTTACAAATGTTGAATGCTCACCAAATTTTTCAAACGTCCATACTACCCGGGTCGTGCTGCCGCCATTTTCCCAATTAATCACAATTTTATTATTTGGTGCAATTTCTTTGACCGTAATGCTTGTACGAACATTGTACATTTCCCAGCTCCATGTTATTTCCTTACCGGGTGCGAGTTTTCCTGTGCTGTGTGTAAACCAGAATTTAGTCGTGATGGCCGGATCTATAAAAGCATCAAATACTTCCGCAATTGGACGCCTGATTAACATGCCGGTTTCGGCAGCAAGTACTTTTTGTTTTAATTCCATACTTTCATTTATTAAAATCAGGCATAAAAATAAAAAAAATTTCTATGATTATTCTGTTCCGGGACGGTTTATAAATACACCCGGACGAAAGGAGGTTGCTTTTTTATTTTGATAAACAATTTTTCCGTTTACCCAAACAATCTCAATACCAGAAGACAGCGCTTTGGAATTGGTCATGGTAGACTTATCAGCAACCGTAGCCGGATCAAGCAAAACAAGATCAGCAAAATAAGAAGGTGAAATTAATCCGCGATCCCGTATACCCAGGTGTTCAGCCGTAAGGCCAGTCATTTTATAAACAGCGGTTTCAATCGGCATTATTTTTTTGTCGCGAACATAACGGCCAAGTACACGTGTAAAAGCACCATATCCCCGGGGATGGCCACCATCTGAACCGTCTGAACAAATATTTGTGTAATTCCATTTCAAAAAATTAATTACATCATCATCCAGCATGGAAGCGCCGGCAATGGCGGCGCCTTTATCACCTGCTTCCCGTACTACACGCATAAGGGCCTGCGGATCTGTTTCTTTATTCATTACAGCAATCTCAGAAATTGTTTTTCCTTCATAGCTTTTATTGGCAGGAAAATAAGTCATGACGGATGCCGCCGGATCAAATAATTCCTGCGTAGCATACAATGCGCTTGCCGCGTTGTCAAAGTCTTTTTTGGGGAATAAAACTCTCGGTGTTGACGACCACATGGTATACGGATAACAATCAGCCGTAATATCAATTCCTTCTGCCCGGGCTTGCTGCAGTTGCGCCAGTATTTCATTTGAATTTCCCCATTTACTGCGCATGGCAATTTTGAAATGAGAAATTTGTACGGGTAGTTTTGCCTCTCTGCCAATATTGATAATTTCTTCGATCGAGCTTTCAAGGTTTATATCTTCACTCCTGATATGACTGATATAACGTCCACCAGCAGCTGCTGTTGTCTTTGCCAGCTCAATGACTTCATCCCTGGTTGAATAAAATGCTGCTTCATATTCAAGTCCGGTAGATAACCCGAATGATCCTTTTTTTATATCGTCTGCCAATATTTTTTTCATGGCATGAACTTCCGTGGAATCCGCAGCGCGCAACAGCGTTCCTTTCATCACTTTTTCACGCAATGATGCGTGGCCGGTGTACGTGGCAACATTAATGCTAACCGGGTTCCTTTTAATTCTTTCTGTCAGGGTATCAACTGGATAAGATTCCCCATCCTGGCCAATTACAATGGTAGTAACACCCTGGTTAACGGCTGCAATCCCGGAAGGATCATTATCAAGTCCCCGCTCGTGGTGACTATGGCTGTCTATAAATCCAGGTGCCAGCACAAAACCTTTTCCATCAATCACTGTTTCATTTTGAAAGGGTACCAATGCCCCAATATCTTTTATTTTGTCGTCAACCATTCTTACGGCAGCTTTCCGTGCAGGCGCTCCGGTTCCGTCAATCAACTGAATATTTGTGATGAGTTGTGTTTGTGGCATCATGTATGGCTTACCAACCAATATCTTTTTTATAATTCTAAATGCATTGTGATTGCCTGAATTATCGAGCATAATAAAGGTTTGGTTGGTTGCAATAAACCTGTCAATATACGTAGTGAAAGCAACCCATCCGCCGGTGTGATCAACCTCCGAATCCTGTTTTTCTATGCCCCATCCAAAACCATATTTGGTGGCACTTCCATCGTTTAACTTACCGGGTGTAATGGCGTCTTTATATGTCGATTGCTTAATTAACCTGTCTGTGTAAAGCGCCTGATCCCATTTATATAAATCTTCCGCAGAGGAATATATGTTTCCATCGCCTACAATACCATCCAACCATAATAAATCGTCAGCAACCGGTTTCCCACTGGCATAATGAAAACCAAATACACGCGATGGCGGATAACTTTTCATTGTGATGTTATAGATATATGTATTGGCGAGTTTCAACGGTTTTACAATTTTCTCCGCAAGAAATGTATCACAGCTCAT
This sequence comes from Bacteroidota bacterium, assembly GCA_040004415.1. GTDB lineage: Bacteria > Bacteroidota > Bacteroidia > Chitinophagales > Chitinophagaceae > JACMLD01. The sequence goes on from JBDUAY010000011.1 coordinate 12,011, forward strand.
ACCTGAAACTTTTGCAATAACAGAAGCAAGCGTTGTATAATTAGTATTACAATATTCAAACCTCTCTCCTGGTGTAAAAATAAGTGCTGGCTTCTTTAGTGCCAGCAATGCCAGCATAGATTCATTGGTAAGTGTATCCAGCAGGCTCCGGAACCGCGCTGCAACATCAAAATATTCCGGCAAACCGGATGTGTGATTCATCAAATGGCGGAGTGTTATATCAGGGTAAGGAAAAGAAGGCAGAAATTTCTGGACGGCATCATCGTATTGCAGTTTACCTTGTTCTTTTAGCATCATCACCATCATGGCAAAAAATTGTTTCGATACAGAAGCGAGGTTAAACGCGGAAACAGTTGTCAATGCTTTTTGATCAGCGCCGGCAATACCGAATGCTTTTTTATACAGCACTTTTCCTTTTTCTCCAATCAATATTGTTCCGTTAAAAAGTTGTTGTTCGTGCAATATCGTTAATACAGAGTCTACTGTTTTAATTTTCGGGTTCCATTGGGCAGAACATAAGTATGGAAATAATAGTAGCAGCAGTATTAATTTTCTCATGAAGTTTATTTTAAAGCAGTTATTCAATATTCGTTTAAAACTAAGGAATAAAATCTATTTTTATCTGGCATAGAGCAGCTATATATGGACAAAGCAATTATCATTACAAATGGCCTGCTGGACACGGGTGACGCCAAAACAGCCCATGGATTAATTCGAGAAAGCAAGCGTTTTGAAATAGTGGGCGTAGTGGATCATTTGCACGCCGGTAAAGATGCAGGTGAAGTATTGGATGGGATACACCGCAACATACCCATTTATAAAACGATACATGAGGCAATGACAGTTGACCCGGTATTTTGTATTGTTGGTGTGGCTACTGTTGGTGGAATCTTTCCGGGCGATTTAATTGAGCAGGTAAAAGAATCTATCCGTAGCAAACTTTCCGTTGTAAATGGACTACATGATCACCTGTCTGAAAAAGCCGATATTAAAAAACTGGCGGAAGAAAATGGTGTGGATTTAATCGATATCCGTCTCCCTAAAAAAAGAAAAGACCTGCATTTCTGGAGTGGAAAAATTTTTGATATGCAAACTCCGGTTATTGCGGTCATCGGCACCGATTGTTCATTGGGCAAAAGAACCACTACCCGTTTTGTAATGAATGAGTGCAACAAAGCCGGCATCCATGCAGAAATGATTTATACAGGGCAAACCGGGTGGCTCCAGGGCGGGAAATATGGTTTTATTTTTGATTCTACCCTGAACGATTTTGTTTCAGGCGAATTAGAACACGCCATATTAAGTTGCGATGCAGCAACAAAACCAGGCATCATCCTTATTGAAGGGCAATCAGCATTACGCAATCCCAGCGGCCCCTGCGGATCAGAAATGCTGATATCTGGCAATGCGAAATCGGTAATACTGGTACACGCTCCTAAAAGAAAATATTATGAACACGATCCTGCATGGGGTGCTATACCTTCTATCGAATCTGAGCTAACATTGATCCAGCATCTTGGATCAAATGTTATTGCGGTTGCCTTAAATACAGAACATTGCACAAACAAAGAAGCATTTGCATTCCAGGAAGAATATGAAAAGAAGTTAAACATTCCGGTAATGCTTCCATTGCAGGAAGGATGCAAAAAAATTATTCCGGTTATGCAAAAATTGATTGCATCAAAAAAAATTACCTCCGAATGAAAATAAAATCGATACGGGTCTTTAAAAAAAATCTTGCACTTCAAAAGCCATATACAATCGCAAGGGAAACCATCAGCGACGTAGAAAATATTTTTTTTGAAATAAAATTGGAAAACGGTATCACAGGAATTGGCGCCGCTAATCCCGCTCCGGAAGTGGTAGGAGAAACACCCGCGCAAACATTTCAAAACCTGCAATCCGGGTTCATTCAATTTTTAGTTGGAAAAGACATCCGCCACTTTCTGCATCATATTTATACCTGCAGAAAGCATTTTAATAATCTTCCCGGAACACAGGCTTGTATTGATATTGCGCTGCACGACGCCTTCGGACAATTTCTTGGAATTCCGGTAGTAGATTTTTATGGACGCCATCATGCAAAAATGCTGACATCGGTAACCATCGGCATTAAAGATGCTGAGTCAACTATTGAGGAAGCCAATGAATATTTTGCGATGGGCTTCCGGGTATTAAAAGTAAAAACAGGTTTAGAAGCATCCCTGGATGCCGAACGTATAATAAAATTACAAGAGCAATTTGGACACCATTTTATTATTCGGGTTGATGCCAATACGGGTTATGATCTTAGTCAGCTGAAAAAATTTCTTGATAAAACAAAAAATGCAAATGTTGAGTTGATAGAGCAGCCATTGTTACCCGATATAGATAAAGATTTGCTGGACCTGCCAGAAGAAACACGCGCCATCCTGGCAGCTGATGAATCATTAAAAGATGCACATTCAGCTTTATCAATTGCACAGGAAAAACAATATGGCATTTTTAATATTAAGCTGATGAAATGTGGTGGAATTAGTGGCGCATTTGAAATTGCAGCAATAGCAAAACCTGCCGGCATTCATTTATTCTGGGGATGTAATGATGAAAGCATTGTTAGCATAACGGCGGCACTGCATGCGGCTTTTGCCTGCCCGCATACAAAATATCTTGACTTAGATGGAAGCCTTGACCTGGCAGAAGATATCGTGAGCGGTGGATTTTCAATTGAAGACGGCTATATGTACACAAATGACAAACCAGGTTTGGGATTGACGCTTTTAGCGTAACAACAGCTCACAAGGTTTCAACCCAGTGTGTTTTTTAAATGCAGTAGAGAAATGAGAAATAGATGAGTAGCCCAGCAACATTGAAACATCGGTAACGCTCAGGCCTTTCTCATATAAAAGATAACGGGCGTGTTCCATGCGCTGACTCTGATAAAAATCGAAGATTGTAGTGCCGAATAATTCTTTAAACCCCTTTTTCAGGTAGCATTCGTTGATGGCTACCTTACGGCTTAGTTCTTTAATGGTAAGCGGTTCGCCGATATGCTGCAGAAGAATTTCCCTTGATTTAATAATTTTTTCGCGGTCAGAATCATTTGCCAGGAATTTGCACTGAAAGCCTTCCACTTCTTTATCGCCCAGCATACATTCAAGACTATACAGCAACAGCATTTGTGTTTGCGCGTTGATATAAATATTTTCCAGGCTGCCGGTGAAAGTATGGTTCAGCAAAGATTCCAGCACCATGCGGGTGCGACTGCACAATGACAATGTTTTAGAAAAAGAAGAAGTATGCGTAAAGCTCAGAATATCTTCTGTGACCTTTTTATTCAGTTTATCTGGTTTAACAAATTGCGATAAATGAACGGGTGAAAAACGGAAACTGATCACGTCCACACTTTCCATTCGTTCCGCACAGGCATTTGATATATTTAATTTACAGCTATTACATTCTGTTTCTTTTTTGCGGCAATACATGTTACCTGCAATACAGAAACGCAACTCCAGGTGATTTTCAGCTACAACATCTTTTTTGTAATGGTATACCAGCATACCAGTGTCTTCCATGTTCCACAATGGCTGCCGGTTATACCTGCGGATGCTGTATTGCACGGAACCGGGCATTTGTTGCTCTTTTTCGTGCAACAAAACCAGTTGCTCCTGCATAACAGGCTGCTTGTATGCCAGTGTTAATATATCCTGGGGTTGAATCATAAACCGGTTGCAAATGTAAGGGTGACTGACCATTTTACCTAACACTGTTGAATGGTACGATGAAAGCAAATGGAGTAAGCAAAACACGCCCAAAAAAGATACGGAAAAAGCGCTGGGTAAAAGCCATTTTTCTATCCCCAAAACCTTAACAAATGGGTGCAAAATTGATTCACTTAAATAGCCCGGAACCCCTTATTTTTCCGTAACTTTGCTCACTTTATTTTTACATTGTTAAATGGTTTTTTAATACCCTGAAATGAGCATAACAATTACAGAAAAAATAGTTCCTAAAAACAATAGTTACGAGGCGGATAATATACAGGTGCTGGAGGGTCTTGAAGCGGTAAGAAAACGTCCGGCCATGTACATTGGCGACGTAAGTGAAAAAGGATTGCACCACCTGGTATACGAGGTGGTGGATAATTCTATTGATGAGGCCATGGCCGGTTATTGCAAAAACATCAACGTAACCATTCATGAAGACAATTCCATATCGGTAGAAGACGATGGCCGCGGTATCCCTACCGGCCTCACCACCAAGGAAAAAAAATCAGCCCTTGAAATTGTCATGACTGTTCTGCATGCAGGTGGTAAATTTGATAAAGACACCTATAAGGTATCTGGTGGTTTGCACGGGGTAGGCGTGAGCTGCGTAAACGCATTGAGTACTACTCTGCTGGTAACCGTTAGAAGAGAAGGAAAAATATTTGAACAGGAATATAAAATCGGCGTTCCCCAGTATTCCGTGCGGGAAATTGGCGTAAGCGATACAACCGGAACCACCACACATTTCTGGCCAGACCATACTATTTTTAACGTTACAGTTTACAAAAAAGATATTCTTGAAAGCCGGCTACGCGAATTGTCTTATCTCAACAAGGGCATCTTTATTAAGCTGACTGACCTGCGCGAAAAGAATGATGATGGCACCAGCTATTCAAAAGATTTTTACAGTGAAGGGGGAATTACAGAGTTTGTAGAAATGCTGGATAAAAATGCTGGCCGAAGTCCGTTAATACCCAGGGTAATTTTTGTGGAAGGGCATGATCCTGTTAGCAATGTAGCCGTTGAAGTAGCCCTTACTTACAATGATAGCTATAGCGAACATATTTATTCTTACGTCAATAATATCAATACCATTGAAGGCGGTACACACGTGGCCGGTTTCCGCAGGGCGTTAACCCGTGTGTTTAAAAAATATGGTGATGAGCAAAACATGTTTGAAAGGGCTAAGGTGGAAATTGAAGGAGATGATTTCAGGGAAGGATTGAGCACCATCATTTCTGTAAAAGTTCCCGAGCCACAGTTTGAAGGACAAACAAAAACCAAACTCGGCAACAGCGATGTGAGCGGTGTGGTAGATGCAACAGTGTCAAAAGTGCTGATAGCCTTCCTCGAAGAAAATCCCAAAGAAGCTAAAAATATCATCAATAAAGTGATACTGGCTGCGCAGGCAAGATTTGCAGCTAAAAAAGCCAGGGAATTAATTCAGCGCAAAAGTGTTTTAAGTGGCGGCGGCTTGCCGGGTAAACTGGCTGACTGCTCGGAACGCGATCCAGAGCGATGTGAAATATACCTTGTTGAGGGTGATTCTGCGGGCGGTACGGCCAAACAGGGACGCGACCGTAGTTTCCAAGCCATTTTGCCATTACGCGGTAAAATTTTGAACGTAGAGAAGGCTATGGAGCACCGTATTTATGAGAACGAGGAAATTAGAAATATGTACACGGCTCTGGGTGTTACCGTTGGTACGCCGGAAGACCCCAAAGGATTAAATATTGCGAAGCTGCGTTATCACAAACTCATCATTATGACCGATGCGGATGTGGATGGAAGCCACATTGCTACGCTGATACTCACTTTTATTTACCGGTACATGAAAGAATTGGTGGAACAAGGCTATGTATTTATCGCGCAGCCGCCATTGTATCTCGTGAAAAAAGGAAAGGAGCAAGCTTACGCCTGGACAGATGAGGGCCGTAAACTACTGGTAGAGAAATTTGCCAATGGTAAAGAAGACAGTGTGAATATTCAACGCTATAAAGGATTGGGAGAAATGAATGCAGACCAGCTTTGGGAAACGACGATGAACCCGGCAACAAGGACCCTGAAACGTGTAACTATTGAAAGCGCAACGGAGGCAGACCGGGTATTTAGTATGCTAATGGGTGACGAAGTAGCCCCCCGCAGAGAATTTATAGAATCGCACGCGAAGTATGCAAGGGTTGATGTTTAATAAGTTATACAATAATTGCAATTGTGCAAAGCCCGCCCCAAAACAGCTTGGCAGGCTATTTGAAATAATCTGTTTACCTTTAAACGCAGTTTGCGGGTAAGCCACCGCTTGCTCTATTCTTGATTTACTAACCAATTAAAATAAATTAATTATGTCTGAAGAAGTAACACTAACAGCCTACAATGTAAAAACGAAAGAAAAAGGTGTTAAGATTCTGGATGCTGTTATCACTAAAACAGCAAAAGGTGCTTATATGGCACAAGGAAATGACGGAAAAGGAAACAAACTCACAACTTTACTGGGAGCTGAAAAAGCACTGGCTGCCATTAAAGCGGGTGTTGCTAAACAAGGTTGGGAATAAACTTACCGCAATAAGGAACCGCACATATTGTTATCCGGTAAAAAAATTGGATGAAATTGATTGGTTGCCCAAAAATAAATTAAAGCCCCGCTATTAAATGGCGGGGCTTCCTTTTTGGCACCAGTACAAACGGTAACCAATGGTTGTTACGTTGTACAAACGAAATGTAAATCAATAAAACTGTCCCGATAATAAAACTGTTCCAATTATAAAGGTTCAGACCGCTTTACAAAGTTGCTGAGGTTTGATGATTACTATGTGCAATATGCAACGGTAACCTAAAAATTTTTGTCAACCTGTTTATGAAACAATGTATTGCTGTTGCATCGGTTCTTTGTCTGTTAGCTGCCTGCAGCAAAGAAAAGCTGGAAAAAAAAGTTACAGGCATGTGGGAATTAGAAAATTTCAGTGGCTATCCTTTTAACAACAATTATCAGCCACCCGGGAACGGTAATATTATTTTGATAAGCAGCGATGGCTCTTTTGAAAGGCGGAAACATGACACGGTAACTTTCAGGGGCGCCTATTCCATTAAAAATAAAAAGGATTGTTACCCCAGGGAAACTAATTGGTTTTTTTCAACCACTGAACCCAACTCAACAGGTATGTACATTGATACCGAAGACAATAAACTTACGCTATCTACACCTGGTTGTATACAGGATGGCGGTACAACTTCGTATAGAAAACTTGATTAGAAACATACACTATGCCACTGGTTTTTGGAAACTGTAGTTCAATAAAGAAACAGTCCCGGCTATTACAACTTCGCCGGGCTTGTTTCTTTAACCTATAAATGGACACGAATTAAAAATGCGAATCAATGCGTCGCCGTTATATAAACCTGAGATAATCAGATTTCTTGCCAAGTATTTTTTCATCGTCGGCACTCAGCCATTTGTTTAAAATAGTAGCGTACACATTTTTGAAATCGACACTGTGTTTCAGATCGCCATCCTGCAAATCTGAAAGACTGGGCATCGCATTTAAAATACCTTTTTGCTGCAAACCACCGCTTACAAAAAACATATTATTCGCCGTACCGTGATCAGTTCCGCCACTGGCATTTTGCGTTACCCGCCTGCCAAATTCTGAGAACGTCATCAGCATTACATCCTGGAAACGGTTATTGGTTTTAAGATCGGCCGTGAATGCTTTTATGGCATCATTCATTTCTGTAAACAATCTTTTTTGCTGCCCCTCCTGCCCTGTATGCGTATCAAAACTTCCAAGAGAAACGTAATATACTTTTGTGTTGATATCAGAAAAAATAAGGGACGAGATTGTTTTAAGGCTTTGTCCAAGGCCCGTACCGGGATACGGCGCCGTTGTTGGCCGCAGTTTACTTTGTTCAAAAATATAATCTGCACTACTGAGTGTTTCCGCCATTGTTTTATATAAATAATCTACGGGCTGCTCTCCTCCGTCTTTATGCTGTGCCAGTACATCTTTAAAATATTTTTCGTGGCTGGTACTGTACAATCGTTTGGGATCACGCATGGCGAGGCCATTCATTTTTTCACCTTTTAAAGAAAGGCTTAGCACATCGTCAATTTCCAACGCCTGCACCGGTTTATCGCAACCACTGCATTGTGCATCCAGGTAGCGGCCCAGCCAGCCATTATTTACAAATTCATTGCTGTTGCTGGCGCTTTGCCAAATATCCATGCTCCGGAAATGAGACCGATCCGGATTGGGATACCCCACGCCATTCATGATGCCCAGGCTGCCATCATCATATAAATCTTTGAATGCAGTCAATGCCGGGTTCAATCCCACTTCATCCGTCAATATCAGCGCGTCTTCTTTTTTTATACCGAGTTTTGGCCGTGCATTGTAATAAAGATCATTGCGTATGGGTATAACTGTGTTTAACCCGTCATTACCACCACTCAGTTGCAGTACTACCAACACTTTATTACCCGGCGGCACCAGTCGTGGCGCTTCAAATGCTTTCATGAATTTTGGCAAGAACAACGAAGCCGTTGCCAATGAACCCAGCTGTATGAATTGTTTACGTTTAATATACATATTATAAGCTTTTAGCTGTTAGCTGCAAGCTATTAGCCAGTGGCTAACAGCTTGCAGCTAACGGCTGTTTAACACATTTGATACTCAGGGGTGCTCATCAATTGTATCGTTACGGTTTTAATAAAACTTTCCCGGCTGCCGGCATCTACATAATTCTTCAGCGTATCCGCCCCTACAGATGTTTTTGTTTGCAACAATATTTTTGAAATGGATGAAACTAAGTTTTCTCTTGACACTGGTTCCAATTGTTTCAGGTAATTATTCCAGTCTATCGTAGCCATAATTTGCTGACCGCCTTTTCCATTGGCATTATTTCTTTTACCCGGACGGGCAATTGTCGTATTATTATCGTTATCGGGTGCATCTTTATCTTTCATTCCCATCATCTGATCATCGTCATCTTTGGGTTTCATTTTAAAAACATCACCGGCATACATAAGTTCTGGTATGCGCAGGCGCATCATTAGTGTAGAACTATCAATCCAGTTTTTGCCACCGGGCCATCCCGCTACGTTGGGCGGATAAAAAAGTATTTGCCCCAGTAACCGTTGCAGCAATAATTGCGAAGCTTCATTGTCTATCTGCATCGGTAATATTCTCCTGATGCCAACAATTAATTCTATGGGTGATTTTATTTTTGCGCCGATATTTTTTTCACTATAGAACCAATCGCTGGTAAAAATATCTGTCATCAGTCCTTCAATATTATAATTATGCTGGTAAAAACGCGTGCTCAGCCATTCTAGCTTATCAGGATCAACTACCTCGTTTACAAAATATTTATAAATCTTTTGCGTAATGAATCGCGCAGTTTGCTTTTGTTCCAATAAAATTTTCAGGATATCATCGCCATTAAAATTGCCGCTCTTACCAAAGAAAGTTTTTCTTTCGTCATCATGCTGGCGCTCGCGAAAAATAAATTCGCCGTTAAATGACGCGCCCCAGCCAGTAAATGCCCGCGCGCCTTCCTTAATATCGTTCTCTGTATAATTGCCGCGGCCCAGGGTAAATAATTCCATTACCTCACGTGCAAAATTTTCATTGGGATGACCTTTGCGGTTTTGATTGTTGCTGAGAAAATTAATCATGGAGGCACTCTTGCTAACTTCTTTTAACAAATCGCCAAAATTGCCCAATGCATTGGTGCGAATGATATCCAGTAATTTTTGCTGATAGAATATGTTGACGGTGCGGGTTGCAAAATGTCCGTGCCAAAAAAGGCTCATTTTTTCACGTAGTTGTTGCGGACTGTTTATCATTTGTCCCAGCCAGGCGAGGTTGAGATTTTTTAATCCATCTCTTGATTTTATGCGCAATTCCTTTTTTTGATCTGCGGAAAGTTCTTTTTTTTGTATGCCCCCGTTTTCTTCCATGCCCATAACCAGCTGGCGCAAGCCCTTGTCGGCCACATCAATATAGGCAGGCGCTTTGTGAGATTCGGAAAGTAGATTTTTATAATGCGATTCAGCGGCCTGGGTATCTATTAAAGAAAGGTCGGCAGTGGACGGGCCGAACCCTGCCCGCCATAACAAATGAAGGTTTTTCTCTTGATTGGATACACCCATGCTTGCATATTTTGAGTTGAAAAAGATAAGACTGTATTATAAACGCAGGGTTTAACCGGGTAGTGTCTGATTGCGTGCATTAACATAGTTAGCGCTGGTGAAACCAATGGAAGGGGTAGTAAAACCCAATTGAATTACCTCCCTGATCAGCTAACTTTGGGGCAATGCAAAAATGTTGGATATCTGTTTGTTTTTTTTTGTGCATCAGCTTTTTTTCAAGGGCACAGCTACAGCCAATTGGTCAGTGGCGGGAACATCTCTCCTATAATAGGGCGATACAGGTTACGCAGTCTAAAACAGGTGTTTTTTGTGCTACTCCGTATGCGTTGTTTTCTGTTGACGTAACAGATAACAGTATAGAACGTTTCAGCAAAATCAATGGTTTGCACGAGACCGGCATACAAGCAATACAATGGGATGCAAATGCGCAAAAATTAATAGTAGCGTATGCCAACAGCAATATTGATATCCTGCAGGGTAGTAAAATTTATAATATCGATGCCATCAAACAAAAAGACATTCCGGCAGATAAGACGATTTACAATATTTACTGCTACCAGGGCTTTGCATACTGTTGCAGCGGCCTGGGAATAATTGTTATTGATGAAAATAAATACGAAGTAAAAGACACCTATATAATTGGTTCAACTGGCAATAATATAAAAGTAGGCGGGCTTACCAGCGATGCCGTTTCCTTTTATGCGGCTACTGATGAAGGCTTGAAACAGGCAGCCATCACTACGGTTAACCTGGCAGATTACCGGAACTGGCAATTACTCAGCGGATCAAATGGTTTGCCTGCAGGTACATGCAGCAATGTGGTAACTGTTCAAAATAAAATAATAACGCAAAAAAATGATTCGCTATTTATATTGAATGGAAGCACATGGAGTCTGTTTTATACAGATGACTGGCACATCATCAATATAACGTCTACGGAGAACCGTTTATTGATCAGTCAGCAAAAGGGGACCGCCGCAAGGGTTTTGGTGATGGACACTGCAGCCGTCATACAAAAAAATATTTCACAAAACAATGTATTGATAGCTCCCGCGCAGGCAATTTCCTTACAAGGCACCGTTTGGGTAGCAGACAGTACATCAGGCTTACTTGCATATAATAGTGCGGTTGCCGAACGCTTTCAGCCCAATGCTCCTTTTTCAACATCCAGTGGAGAAATGACGGTAAAAAACGGTGTACTCTGGGTAGCATCAGGCGCGGTAACGCCCGGCTGGACAAATACATTTTCAAAAAATGGTTTATACAAGTTTAGTGATAACGAATGGACCAATTTCAATAAAGGCAATATTCCCGCGCTGGATAGTCTGTATGATATTATAGCGGTAGCGACCGATCCAAAAGATAATACAGCATGGGCCGGATCTTTTGGGGGAGGTTTATTCCATCTCACCACAGATAAAACAGTTGAAGTCTTTAAACAGCATTCGCCATTATCTCCCGCTTTTACAAACCCCAATAATTATTTTATAGCGGGCCTGGCTTTCGACAAGGACAATAATCTATGGATAGCAGATTATGGTGCCGTGCAAAATATTGCAGTAAAAAAAGCAGATGCCACCTGGAGTAAATTTTTTGTTCCATTTTCATTGAGCAATAATGCTGTTGCACAAATTATAATTGATGACTTTAACCAAAAGTGGATTATGTCTCCCGGCAACGGGTTAGTTTGTTTCAATACCGGGCAAACAATAGATAACACCGGTGACGATCAATGGAAATTATATACCACCGGTAAAGGATCGGGCAACTTACCCAGCAATGATGTTTTATGTATTGCCAGGGATAAAAATAGTTTTATTTGGGTTGGAACGGGCAAAGGGATCGGCGTGATACAATGTCCGCAACAAGTATTTACAGCGCAAAGCTGCGATGCAATTTTGCCCGTTATACAGCAGGACAATTTTGCAGGTTATTTATTTGGCGATGAAACCGTGCAGTGTATTGCAGTTGATGGCGGCGACCGAAAATGGGTAGGAACAAAGAATGGCATTTGGCTCATAAGCCCGGATGGATCCGCCATTATTTATCGTTTTACGGAAGATAACAGTCCGCTGCTAAGCAACGATGTAAAGAAAATTACCATCGATGGTAAGACGGGCGAAGTTTTTTTTGCAACCGCCAAAGGCATTTGTTCTTTTAGAGGTACGGCAACAGAAGGCAATACAGAAAACACAAATGTACTGGTGTTTCCAAACCCGGTGCCGCCGGGCTATTCAGGCACTATTGCCATTCGGGGGCTCGTAGATAATGCGTTGGTTAAGATTACAGAACTCAATGGAAGATTGGTATATCAAACAAGGGCATCGGGCGGGCAGGCAACCTGGAACGGCAAAAATTATAAAGGCGGGAATGTTGCAACAGGTGTTTATTTAGTATTGATAAGTGATGATACGCGAACAGAAAAGATAGCGACTAAAATAGTTTTTATAAGCAAGTAAATGCGGGAGGCGGGAAATATGAATGAGAAACAATCATTAATTTCAAAAGAGAATATCAGTAAGATTTTGTTGTTGACCAACGAATGACGACTGACGATTAATATTTACTAATGTCAACCGTACACAAAACAAAAGGTATCGTTCTGCGCACGGTTAAATACGGCGAAACAAGTATTATTGCTGCCATTTATACAGCGTTGTTCGGACTGCAATCTTATCTCGTAAATGGCGTAAGAACATCCACCAAAAAAGGACCGGGTAAAGCCAGCTTGTTTCAACCTGGTGCAATGCTTGATTTAGTTGTTTACCACAATGATTTTAAAAACCTGCAACGGATAAAAGAATTTAGATGGGGCCATCTTTACCAGCATATTTTTTCTGATGTATTGAAAAATTCTGTTGCGCTTTTTATGGTTGAATTGTTATCGAAGACAATTAAACAACCAGAACAAAACCCAGATCTGTTTTATTTTGTTGAAGACGCTTTTCTTCACCTGGATGAAAGTGAAAAAAATGTAGTGGCCAATTTTCCGCTTTTCTTTTCTTTGCATTTAGCAACATTAAACGGCCTCCGCTTTTCCGATGGCTATTCTTCACAAAAAAGCTTTCTTGATTTACAGGAAGGTGAGTTTGTGCATGAGCAACCGATACATCCTTACTTTCTTGCGGAGCCCTACAGCTTTACTACTTCGCAACTATTAAAGACTATGCAACCGCATGAGTTGAGCAACATTCAGCTCAACCAGGAAACGCGCAGGATTTTAATGGCCGCTTATCAGCAATTTTATGCTCTGCACATACAAGATTTTGGAACGATGAAAACATTACCCGTGCTGCAAGAAGTGTTGAGTTAGTTATTGACCCTGTTCTAAAAAGAGTATTCCATTTAGTTAACATACTATGCTGAGTTGCATTAAAATTAAGTATTGGGTTCCTGCGGGGCCTTCTTTTTATAGCTTGTAATTTTTATTCAGAACCAGCTCTGGCAGAACCTCTTGATTGGGTTCCAGCGGAACCTCCTGTTTATAGCTTGCAAATCATATCAGAACCGGCTCCAGCGGAGCCGCCTGTAATGCACAGGAAGCTCCGCCGGAGCTGTTCGTCAATTCAATTACTTTCCTATAAACAGGATGCTCCGCCGGAGCTGTTCGTCAATTCAATTACTTTCCTATAAACAGGATGCTCCTGCCGGAGCAAAAACATCTAAATAAAATGATACTTCTTTAAAATGAATACTTAGATCGCAGGCCGTAATTAACAGGTGGTATAATTTATTGTAAAGAGCTACAATATTCTTTTCGAAGTCCCAAGATCATTTGCCAGCAAAGTAATACCCGGCTTTTTTCCTTTTTCGAAACTTCCTAACTCATTGTTCCACTGCAGGGCTTTTGCGCCGTTAATAGTAGCCCATTGCAGAATCGTTTCAAGGTTAAGTGCGGGGAAACGCTGATGGATGGTTTGAATTTCTTTTGCAATGCTCAATTGCCAGTTGCTGCTGTAACTATCAGTACCCAAAACTATATTGCAATCCCTATTAACAAAATTCTGAACAGCCGGTAATGTATTTTCAATGTACAGGTTCGCATTCGGACAAAAACAATAAACGAGTTTCACATCATTTTCCTGTGCATACTTATTTGCAAATTCAATATCCTCCGGTGGCATGTATGTGTTGTGAATTAAAAATATCGTCTGCCTGTTTTTAAAATGCGGCAAATAAGATTGCAAACTACTTTTGCCGGTAACAGGAAACGGTGATTTCTCCACCCCAAATATTTTAAACAATTTCAAAAAGTCGCCACCACCTGTTCTATACAACTCATCTTCCGCCGGGTGTTCCTGGTTGTGAATAGAGATGATTTTACCGGCACTGGCTTCGTTTAATAATTCAAATGTTTTTGGGCTGATGCTATAAGGCGCATGCGGCGTTAGCACGCTTCGGTTAGGAAATGCCAATGCATTTACATGTTGCTGCAATACATTTTCATAATGCGCTATATTCTCAACCGCTTTCGCGTCTGTAAAACTTAATACTTCAATAAAGTTCTGCCACCGCATCTTACTGTGGCTTTTTATTTTAACCGCATCGGTAGTATTGCAGATATCACCTGCCGCAACAATGCCATTATCATACATTTCTCTTTCAGCTTTTTCTATTTCCTGCTGAATCAATTCGGCGGCAAAATCCCGTTTGGTGACAACGCTGCATAAGAATTCAACCAGGCCTGTATGTGGCGGAATTACATTTTTGAGATGACTCAGTTCAAGATGACAATGACAATTAATGAGTCCCGGCGTAAGAATGCCGGTGAGTTCTTCAATATTATCGCCAGCGTCCTGTAATGTAACAATCGCGTCAATTGTGCCGTCGGGTTTTGTAATGAGCACATTATCATGCTTCATTAATGTATACCCGTTAAATAAATGTTGTGCCCTGAATTTTCTGAATGCCATACTATCAACTATAAGCCGCGAAGTTAAAACGCAGGACAGGAAAACCAGCGTTTCACAAATAATCTTGTTCCCGATTGCTTTCTCCTTTTCCACCCACAGGAAAATGAAGTGTACAATATCATGGAATGAACAGGCAATTTCAGTATAAAAACTATGCTCCGCTCTTTCCCCCTGCCGCTACTGTTCAACAGGATGTTTGTTTCGTTAAATGCCTCCGATGGTTTAATTTTGCCGCTTCCTGAAAGCCGGATGAGCTTATAGCGCATTTCGATATAAATTTATCCCGAAGGCAAAAAAATAAACATGTTAGACAAGTTAGAAGCTATAAAAGCGAGGTTTACGGATATGGGCGTGGCGCTCAGCAACCCGGAGATTGTGAATAACAATCAGCGGTTTGGCGCAATGAGCAAAGAATACCGCAGTTTAGAAAAGATTGTAATTGCCTATGACGAATATAAACGCCTGCTGGACAATATTGATTTTAACAGGGAAGCATTAAATGGTGATGATGATGAATTGCGTGAACTGGCAAAAGCAGAAGTAAGCGGACTGGAAGAAAAGAAAGAGCAGATGGAATCTTCTATCCGGCAGATGCTGATACCAAAAGATCCGCAGGATGAAAAAAATGCTATTCTTGAAATACGTGCAGGTACTGGCGGCGACGAAGCCAGCCTGTTTGCCGGTGATCTGCTGCGCATGTATCTTAAATATTGCGAAAAGAAAGGTTGGAAAACAGCTATTCTTTCTGAGAGTGAAGGAACGGTTGGTGGTTATAAAGAAATACAGGTGGAAGTAGTTGGTGATGATGTGTATGGTACATTAAAATTTGAAAGCGGGGTACACCGCGTGCAACGTGTACCGCATACGGAAGGAAGCGGGCGTGTGCATACCAGCGCTGCTACCGTTGCAGTGATGCCAGAGGCAGAAGAAGTAGATTTTGAATTGAAGGAAAGTGATGTTAAAATGGAGACGGCACGCAGCGGCGGCGCGGGCGGGCAAAATGTAAACAAAGTAGAAACAAAAGTTTTTTTAACGCACATTCCAACAGGTGTAGTTGTTGTGTGCCAGACAGAACGCAGCCAGTTAGGCAATCGTGAAAAAGCGATGAACATGCTTCGTACCAAATTGTATGAAGAGCAGGTACGCAAGCAGGAAGATGAAATATCGCGCCAGCGAAAAAGCCTGGTTAGCACCGGCGACAGAAGTGCGAAAATACGCACGTATAATTTTCCACAGGGACGTGTAACTGACCACAGAATAGGGCTAACCTTGTACAACCTTGATGCGGTACTGAACGGAGAAATAAAAGAGTTGATCGACAAGTTGCAGTTTGCTGAAAACGCAGAAAAAATGACCCGGCAGAATTAAGTAAAACAATTACAAATCAATCATATCTGAAACAAGGTTATTTTTCATTTTCTATTGAGCGTTCATATAGAAAAAATATTCCATCAATCTTGCAACCTTCTGCATTTAAATTCTAACTTACTGTTAATTAAAACCTCATATTTATGTTAGAGAATCTTTTAGACCTGATAAAACAAAATGCAGGAAGTGCCATCGTAAACAATCCTGCCATTCCTGATCAGCACAATGATGCTGCCATTTCAGAAGCTGGTAGTTCAATTATGGATGGTTTGAAAAAAATGATTTCCAGTGGCAACACACAAGATGTGGTTAATCTTTCCAATCACCAGGGAGGTGATATTGCAAACACCCCTGCTGTACAACAGATATCCGGAGGTTTTATTCAAAATTTGATGGGCAAATTTGGCTTGGGTGAAGGCGCGGCAAGCGGTATTGCAGCCAGCCTTATACCGATGGTTATGCAAAAATTAGTTCATCAAACAAACGATCCTAACAACAGTAGTTTTAATATACAAAGTATCATTGGCAGCCTCGTTGGTGGTAGTGGTCAGCAACAACAACCAGCTGCAGCTGGCGGCGGCGGTTTGGATATTCAAAGCATATTAAGTCAATTTACAGGCGGCAGCACGGGCACAGGTGGTGGAGGAATCCTTGATACATTAAAAGGATTGATGGGTAAATAATTTCAGCCAGAAAAAGCAAAAATTTGAAACGTAGATAAAATTCTACAAATAAAAAAAGCACTTCGCAAGAGGTGCTTTTTTTATTTTTTGATGGGGGCAATATGTATAAATCGCTGATTGATAATTGGAACGCAATACAAGTTGCGGATGCCGGGCGATTGTTTCAGCACATAAAAGAATCTATACAACTAAAATGGCCGTATATAATAGACCGGTGGCGTTTTAAACCTTTTTAAGCCATACCAATCATACTAATGGCATTTGTTTTGCGTTATACATCGGGAAGTTTTTCTCTCAAAAAATTTCTCTCTCATAAGCAGTCAATTTTCTCATAAGCAGTTAGTTTTGGTTACGAGCCCTGTTTCCACAGGGCTCATT
>JBDUAY010000230.1:0-9112 GCA_040004415.1 Bacteroidota bacterium
TTTTTGAGGATACCAACCCATTCGTCGAGACTAACAAATTGTACTGAAGAGAAATCAATATTATTATTTTTTCCTTCTTCAACTATATATTGATAGGTTAGCCGGGGTGTATCCCCGCCGGCGAGGCATAACAATGCACCAGGTTTATTAATGACAAGTTCAATTATTTTATGTGCAGCTGATTGAGCGAGTGTTTTAGTTCCCTCATAAACTTCTATACGCATACGCAAAATATTTACATGGTTTTCATTGCCGCTATTAAATCATTCCAGCTGATGCTTTTTCCATTTTTTATATACTGGGCAGAAACAAAATGAGCAAGCACCAGGCTATCTTCCAGGTTGCAATCTATTAGTTGTGCAAAGCAAAAGCCTGCATTGAAATTATCGCCGGCACCGGTTAATAATTTGGGTGATTTAATAACAAAACTATCTTTCTGCACGTATTCATTTTTTTGGATAGCGATTGCTTTGGTGCGGGTATGTAACAGTAGTGTATCAACCTGTAGCTGCGTGAAAATTTTTTTACTAAATTTTTTTATATCATCATAGCTGGAAATATTTTCAAACAACGCATTATAAATAAAAAGGGATTCATTGTGGTTCAGGCTGAGCATTACTTTTCCATATTTGGAAAAGGTTTTTAAAAGTTCAAGTGCCGCAAGTGTCTCATCTTTTGCGCGATTGCTGCAATCAGCCAGATCAACAAAAAATATTTTTTCCTTATTGACATTACAAAAAGGCAGAACATCATTCAGTAGTCCCTTCCAGAAACTTGTACTGGCCACCAGTTCGCCCCAATTGAGCAAGCCAATTAAATGCACCGCGTCAAATATTTCTATTAATTTTTTTATGGGAATGCGTTCTTTCAGTGTATTCCAATCAATTTTATTTAATTCACCCATGCTGGCCTGCATTATTTTCCCATCTTCAAATTCAATGGCCTGGCAAGTGCCGGGTGATGCGAAGCTATAAAGATGGCAAAGCCCGGGCATATTACTAAACAGTGGATCGATGGAAGGATAACCCATGGCGCCAACACAATTTACGGTAATGCCAAGTGTAGAAAGCGCGCCCGCCATATTGGGCATATTGCCACCCGCCTTTATACTTCGCTGTGATAGTTCTACTGAAAAATTACATCCGTTTTTATCGAGAATATAAGTTCCCCAGTCAGACATTGTATTAAAGTATTCAGCATCCAACGTACACCCGTTTTTATATTTAATTATCTTAACGATGCTATCAATAAATCCATCGAAGCCGATAGTAGCGGCGACGCGGGAGAGCTTTTGTTGGTTACTTATTAATTGATCTATCAGATGTTGCATAAAATAATCATGCTAAGCTACAGGAATTGTTGCAAGCTGAATTTTTCAGTATCAGATAGCGATGCCGTCGTTTTTGAAAAGAATGCCTTTATATATTTATTCTCAAACTTTAATTGAATGGCCGCCGTTAGGAAAACCAGAATTTAAATACTGTATCGTTTGTTACAAAGTCAGGGTATTTTTCGTATGTACGTATCAGTTATATCGTTAAATATTTACCTTTTGATAACAAAAATCCGGGAGGCTGCCGCAATTATCCTGCATTGATTGGATATACTGGCCGTTTCAATAATCAGACACCCGTATCCCGCTACAAAGACGTATTGACCGACTACAAAATTGAGCCGCTGAACGACAAATTTATTAACTGTAGGGATGGAAAGTCAATATTTAAAGGGGCGGGTAAGTGTTTTTAATTAGTGATATATAAGGCATTTCTAAAAATATATCAATACGCCTTAGAACATGCTTGAAGATTTATTACTTTAGTTTCATACGATATCCTATTTTTTAACAGCCTTTTGCGCCGTTACTTTGTATTGTAAGAAAGGAACAACAGAAGAGAAAAAAGAAGTAGAAAGATTGTATTCCCTGAAAAACCCAATCGTCCATATCCTAAACCTTTGAAAACCGAAACTAAAAACTAAACTGAAAAACCAGAACCAAGTGCTTAACCTTTGAAACTAAACCGAACCAACAGAATCCAATCCCAATCCTTTGAAAAAACCAAGCAATCCAATGAAATCCTGAAACCCAAAACCGAACCTAGAATCCAATCCTAATCCTTTGAAAATCTTAATCCAACATCCTTATTCCATTTCCTGATCCTTTGAAAGCAACCAATCCAAATCCAAACCAGTAAAATCATCCTAATCCTTTTGAAAGCTAACATTAATTCCAATTCCTAAGAACCAGTTTCTATGTGTGGAGACCTATCCAGGCCCCTAATGAAAACAGTCCACCATCCTTAAAAACCGCTGTAGTTAAGGTGATTCAATAAATGATCGTTTGTAACGCGTGTTTATTGAATCACCCGGCGAGTTTCTAACTGATGTTTATTTTGAAGATCCTCAGCGCTTTTCTCAACAAACAATCTGACAGCGCTTCATCATTTCACTACAACCGTTTTATTTTGTGTGGTATGCGCGCTGAAGTATCCCAAAGCGCCTCCGGTAATATTTGATACAGGGTTCGCGGGCGTAGCATTATTGCTTTCACCTGTTGCGCCGTCAATACTGAACCAATACTTGTAAATAAAAGGATCAATGCATTCCATGATCACTCTTACGCTATCGCCGGCTTTTAATTTGGCATTGTCATTATTACCAAAAAACAACAGTTTATTGGTAACTATATTTCCATTGGTGTAATCATCGTTTGTTACAAACACCGTTTTTTCCTGAACATTATTTTTGTAAAGTATAAAATGATATGCATTACCCTTGGCAGGCGGATCCTGATAGACCACGTTAATTATTTTTGAAGAGTCCCCAAATAAAATCCTGTCTTCAGAAAACAGGCTGTCTAACGTAACAATACCGGGCATGATAGAAGAAGCGTTGAATGCCTGTCCGCCAATTTGTACATTTAATGAATACGCGTGGCCCGGTATTCCGGTAAGCGTTGTTGTTTGATAGTTTCCCTGGCTGTTCTCAGTAAGTGTTACAGGCGCACTACCGTTATCGCTCATGGTAACAGTTGCGCCGCTGATACCCTGAAAATTATTATCGCCACTAAAACTTTTGGATTGCGTTATTTTTACCACGCAATCGCCGGGCTGGTTGGTAATGTTTGCCTCTATCACATACTTTTTTGATGCGTCGTTTAGCTTTACTTCAATTACCTTTTCACAGGAAGTAAGCGCCAGCAATACTGCAAATAAAACGCTGATGGTTACCGGTAACTTCATTATTTGAATTTAAAATTGTAAGAAATAGAAGGAATATATTTGAACAGGGCTGTTTGCACTGCTTCTGTTTTGCTTGGGTCGTCTTTATTCTGCCTGAACTGAATTGTATAAGCATTCTCCCTGCCGTACGCATTGTAGAGACTTAAGGCAAGTTCAGAACTCCAATGCTTTTTATTTTTTAGCTGAACAGTTGCTGCTACATCCAGCCGGTGATAGCTGGGCATGCGGTAGCCATTGCGTTCCGTATAATAGAAATACACCTCATTACCCACGGTGTATTTACCACTGGGAAAGGAGACCGCGTCACCGGTATAGAAAATCCAGTTGGCAGAAAATGACCATTTTTTATTCAATTGATACATGGCTACAATGGCGATATCATGCGTTCTGTCCTGCCGCGCATTATACCATTGATTATTATTTATACCATCAATTTTTCTTTCTGTTTTTGATAATGTATAGCTGAGCCATCCCGTTAGTTTGCCTGCTTTTCTTTTCAGTAACCATTCAATACCATAAGCACGCCCTTTGCCAAACAGCAACTGCGATTCTATAGCGCCATTGGCGTATACATTTGCACCATCACGATAGTCAATTTGGTGCTGCATGGTTTTGTAATACGTCTCAACCGTGAGCTCATATTTATTGTCTGCGAGGTTTTTATAATAACCGAATGATACCTGGTCAGAAATTTCAGGCTTTATAATATTGGTGCTCGCAGTCCATTTATCGGTTGGACTTGACGTAGTAGAATTTGAGATAAGATGCAGATTTTGCACATTGCGCACATAAGACACTTTAACAGAGGAAGCAGTACTGAGTTCATAACTTGCCGCCAGCCGCGGTTCAGGATTGACATAAGTTTTAACGAAGTCTCCAGAATTATAATGAAAGGTATCGGTAATGTTGCCCGCACTGTTGACGCCATAGAAATCTCCGGCACCCAATATGCTAAACGCGGTAAGCCGCAACCCATAAGAAAGAGTAAACTTATCAGCTACTTTCCACACATCAGAAACATACAGGGCATTTTCCCACGAGTACCGTTTCTGAAAATTCTGACTGTTAAAATTAGATCCCTGCGATGCAGTAATATCGCCGGGAATCATTGTATGAAATATCGAATTGACGCCGAAGCGGATAGTATGCTTATCATTTGCATACCATTGCAATTCCTCTTTTATGTTCCAGTCCCGGATCTGTGAAAAAATTGTTACATTATTAGCACCATTGCGGATGTCAATCTGGTAATTATAATTACTGAAAATGAGCGACGTGTTGGAAAAAAGTTTATTACTAAAAATATGATTCCAGCGTAATGTGCCCGTTCCGTTTCCCCATTTCAAACTAAAAAGATCACCGACGCCTAATTTATCTGCCCCGAAATATCCTGATAAATACAACCTGTCTTTGCTGGTTAGCTGATAATTCAGTTTTGCATTTAAATCATAAAAATAGAGTGCGTTATTACGGACAGAGGGATCTTTTGATAATTTCAGAAACACATCTGCGTAGGTTCTTCTGGCCGAAATAAGAAAAGAAGATTTATCTTTTTGCAGCGGCCCTTCTATATTGAGTTTAGAAGAAATTAAACCAAGGCCGCCACTTACATTATAATCCTGGTTGTTGCCATCATTCATTTTTATATCGAGCACAGAAGAAAGCCTGCCACCATATTGCGCTGGCATACCCGCTTTATATACTGTTACATCTTTAATAGCGTCCGAATTAAAGGTGGAGAAAAACCCCAGCAGATGGGAAGCATTGTAGACCGGTGCTTCATCCAGTAAGATCAGGTTTTGATCAGCTGCGCCACCACGTACATAGAAACCAGCGTTCCCTTCGCCGGCTGATTTAATACCGGGCAATAATTGTATTGCCTTTAATACATCTCTTTCACCAAACAGCATCGGAATGTTTTTAATTTCCTTTGTGCTCAGCTGTTCAATACCCATCTGTGTACTTTTAAGGCTTCTTCCCCGGTTGGGCGCCGTAACAACTACTTCCGCCAAATCTTTTGAAATTTCATCCAGCGAAAGATTTAGCGTCGTATTTTTAGTCAATACAATTTCGATGGTTTGCGTTTGCAAACCAACACTGCTGAATTGCAGCGCATGCGTACCTTCTGGCAGGGTGAGTGAATAAAAGCCATACTCATTGGTTGTAGTGCCTGTGTTATCACTGCGCACGGAAGCCCCAATAAGTGTTTCGCCATTTCTCCTGGATTTCAGTGTACCTCCAATAGTAAATTTTTGCTGCGCAATTGAAGTCAGCCCTGCGAGTAGACATGCCAGCGCAAGCAGCATAAAAGGTCTGTTCATATCTCTTATTGGTATTTTATTTCTTCCTGTGGTCCAGGAGTTTGAAAGGCTGTAAAGATAACCGGATCTTTTCGGTTTTGGTAGTGGGCGTGAACAACAAAACGGCAGTCGCCCTGGCATTGTTCAATTTAATATGACGGGATAAATGGCATGCCATTAAAATGAATAGTTGTTTTGAGTTCATTCTGCATGCTGTTGAAAGTTGTTGCCCGGCTTTTTAGCCTGCCAATATTATTTCAACCTGGCGCGTCAAAAACAGTTGTTATGTTTATCAGTTTAACAAAATCAAAGTGTAACTGGAAAATTATTACATTACAATATGATTCTTGTCAAAAAGTACTCTATTCGATTGCTCTGCATACCGTTGGCTTTTTTACCTGTTATCCTGTTCGCCCAACCCGGCGAAAATCATAGGATCATCCACCCATTAACTTTTCAACAGGTGCGGATTGACGACCAATTTTGGAGCCCTAAGCTCAGGATTTGGGATACAAAAACAGTGTACGACGTATTTGATAAACTGGAGGGCAAATATGAACCGGACCGGCCTGATATTATTGCTGAAAAAGCAAAGCTGGGACGAACCCGGAATGCTTTCCTGAATTTTGACATGGTTGCTCAAGGAAAGAAAAATACGCAACTGCACGACGGCCCGCCATGGTATGATGGATTAGTGTATGAAACAATCAGGGGTGCGGCTGATCTGCTCGCTCAATATCCTGATCCAACTTTGGAGAAAAAAATCGATGGATATATTGACAGGATTGCCTCGGCCCAGGCTGCGGACCCTGATGGTTATCTGAATACGTATACAACCCTGGTAAAACCCGGTCAACGCTGGGGAACCAACGGCGGCGATGATAAATGGCAACATGATATTTACAATTCAGGCATGCTCATGGATGCTGCTGTTCATTACTACAAAACAACCGGCAAAACAAAGCTGCTGAATGTTGCTGTAAAACTGAGTAATTACATCTGCACACAAATTGGACCTTCGCCAAAAGGTAATGTTATTCCGGGTCATGGCGGACCGGAAGAAGCGCTATTGAGATTATACCAGCTTTTTAAAGAGCAGCCTTCGCTAAAAAAGAAAATGACTGTTGCCGTTAATGAAAACAAATACCTGGCAATGGTGAAATTTTGGATTGAAGAGCGTGGAAACTATGGTGAAAAAGATGGTACGCATGCAAGGAAAAGTGATTCATCCTATAACCAGGATCATATGCCAGTGCTGCAACAGCAAACGTTGGAAGGACATGCTGTACGGGCCACTTTACTGGCCACCGGTGTTACCGCCATGGCATTGGAAACGAAAGATGCAGGATATATAAATACAGCGAACACTTATTGGAACAATATGATTGGCAAGCGAATGTTTATTACAGGTGGCGAAGGTGCGGTTGCTGATGGCGAACGGTTTGGTGCCGATTATTTTCTGCCTGAGTCTGCGTACCTGGAAACCTGTGCTGCCATTGGTGCCGGCTTTTTTAGTGAGCAGATGAATGAACTGGAAGCAGACGGAAAATATATGGATGAATTTGAGCGCATCATGTATAATAATATGCTGTCGGGTGTTTCGTTAAGCGGGGATCATTTTTTCTACGAAAATCCATTGATTGGAAATGGCAATAAACGCTGGGCATGGCACGATTGCCCTTGCTGTCCGCCAATGATTCTGAAAATGATCGGTGCAATACCGCAGTATATTTATGGTTATGATGAATCAAGTATCTACGTCAATCTTTTTATAGGAAGCGAAGCAGCTATAAAAATAAATGGGGATGAGATCATACTCAAACAATCGACCATTTATCCATGGAAGGGCAGTACAAAAATTGAAATCAATCCAACAACAGCCAAAGTTTTTGCAATACAAGTGCGTATCCCGGGTTGGGCAGAAAATAAAGAAAATCCTTTTGACTTGTACAATTCAAAAGTGAATGGCATTGTAACATTAAAAGTAAACGGAAAGACGCTTCCTGTCAATACTGTAAATGGATATGCAGCCATCAGCCGGAAATGGAAGAAAGGTGATATCATAGAACTTGTACTGCCGGTTGCACCAAGATTAATCTCGGTGAATGATGCTGTTCAAACTATAAGAGGCAAATTGGCTATCGCTTCCGGGCCTGTTATTTATGGTTTTGAGTCAATAGATAACCCGGGATTAAAAGACTTGAAAGATTATACAATCAATGCAGCAACTCCTTTACAGCTTGTGTATAAGCCGGATCTGTTAAGCGGAATAAATATAGTGACCGGGCAGGTTACTGATTCATCCGGAAAGCAAATAAGTTTTATTGCAGTTCCATTTTACAGCTTTGGAAACCGGAAGGCAGGAGCGCCCTACCAGGTTTGGGTGCCGGAATCTAAGTAGTAGTTAATCAAATTAAACCGGGTATGTGTTTGCGCATTATAAATTAAGCAGGCTTCCAAAATCTCCTGAACCCTGTTGTATTGTCATGCAAACTTGCCCAGGGTAGCTTTTCTTTTATTCCCCCCAATTGGATTTCTTTTTGCAGTCAGCCGGCAAAAAGGCTTCGGAAGTATTTTTACCGGCGGCGGATATCTTTTAGCCTTCAACAGTTTATTTCAACCAGGTTTATTAACGTTCGCGTAACGAGCTTTAACAAGACTTTTAAAGTTGAGTGCTGATCTTTGTATCCACAAACACAAACAATAGAAATTTTTCTCATAAGCAGTTAGTTTTGGTTAACAGGCCCTGTTTCTACAGGGCCTGTTCTGTTTACGGAAAGCAAATAAATTCTTTATAATTGGTATTAACATTTCTTTCGTAAACATCCTGTTTTAAATGCTTTCTCATATACATTGAACAACACCAAAAAAATTACAAGTATGAAAAAGATTTTTACATTTTTATTTTTTGCTGGTTTAATGACAAGTGCAATGGCACAGGGTAGCAGGAACGCGCAATACCGTAACCAGGGCAATAGCAATCAGCAGCCTGCTTATGCAAATAACAGCCAGGGTTATGCGCAACCTGGTAACGAACACGGCCAACCCGCACAGGGTAATAATGGGTATGCCAGGGATAATGGGAACAACCAAAACAAGGGCTACCATCAAAATGAACAGGCCTACAATCATAACAATGAAAATGGTTATGGCAACAACAGGCGTTATGATGAAAGGAATGATGATCGCAGGTTTCATGATAACAATCATTTCGATCAGGGAGCGTATGGTTATGAAAGAAGAAGGGAGCTTGAAAGGTATAACCGTGGAAGATTTAATACGCGGTTTTCCATCCGGTTCGGACAACCTTCCTGCTACTAAATAAATAAGATAATGAGTGAATCCAATATAGTAAACCCTGCTCCGGCAGGGTTTATTTTTTCCGCATAAAACATTGATGCGTTCTTGTTGAAATACCGATAGTTTATTTTGAATTCTGCTACAAAGAATGAGGTCAGGCCGGTTAAAATGTTTCGTTCAGGTTTAAGAAAAAGCCTTTGTTGCCGAATTCTCCGAAAGCATAATCAAGCGCGAGGTTAGTACGCGTAATTTTATTAAACAACACGCGTAACC
>JBDUAY010000231.1:0-9096 GCA_040004415.1 Bacteroidota bacterium
TCTGCCGCCGGCCTGCTTTTACATACAGAATTCTACTTATAAACAGGTCCACATATTAAAATGGCATTAATTGCCCGGCTTTCAGTTGTTCTGGCAAGAATTCTGGTATAATATTCTATCTCCCATCAATAATTAATCACCTTTAAAACGAAAGAATATGTCAGTACTAAAACAACTGAAACAATTTATTATCGACATCAAGGGATGGCTAATTACAGACACAAAATCAACCATCCGGCCGCAACATAAGAAGTTGTTTATTCCCGGTGCGCGGATTGAGAACAGACCGTTTGCAAAAAAAGCAGCGCTGTCAGATTTTACAATCTTATAGTTGACTTGAGTAATATTTATTAATCAGAAAGACATTCGCGTTTTTTTTATTTTATATGGATGGCCCGCAGCGATATAACTGCCGCCTTTGCAAGCGCTGCACCGTTAGATTCCGTTTTCTGTAATGCAAAGGCCCGGTCTAACGGCCGCTGGAGCTGCCTGATGATCGCTATTGTTTAAACAGGTTGTTCTGTCGGAGTATCTGCCATTAATTGTTTTCTTCAGACCGGTTATCTTACCGACCATTTTGCGGAGAATGCAAGTCTACAAAGCAAATGAATATTGCATGGCCAAAATCAATTTTCGAAAGGTCATTGTAACCAGTGATAAAATAAAACTATTCATTCCGGCCGGTGAGACACCTACAGGGAAGAGGAAATTATGGAAGATTAGGAGATGAATAATGTGCGTCGCGATTTTTTGCAAGCGTTCCACTGCTAGCTATTATTTTTAATGCCACAGCATGGATGGCTTCTTTCTGTGCATTTTTTGGTCTCATCTGCCGTTGCTTACAAGCATTCGAAAACGTATATATAGGCTAATCATTTTAAATAATAAAACATTATAGCTGGCATGATTATTTAATTTATATTATTAATTCCTTACATACCGGCCGGTTAACCAACAAATTAAACGTTATCTCTATTTAATATTACACCTCAATTTAATGCGCCTGAGAATTATTCGTAGAAAAATATACTCATCGTTACTTACAAAATAAACTTCATGACAAATCCATTTGAGAATTCAACAGTACAGAACGCGAAGAAATTTACAGTAGAATATCACAATGAAAGCATCAGGATCGAAAAAGGTAGCCATTACCGGCTGACCTGGCACGACGGCCGCTGGCTAACGATAGAATGCAAAGATGATTATTCGAAAACCCAGGCGAGTTCAGATGAAGGTGTACGACAAATTATTCCATCTAAGTGGACCGTTATAGAAACATCTGGTGGGCCAGATTGGATCAACAGGGAGCAACTACAAGTGGTTGGTGAATTGATTCTTCGTAAAGAACCGGAAGCAGATCGTGATTAAATTACTCATCATTTGATCTGCTTTCTTACCTGTTGTATCTTTCATACCATCGCACTGCAAGTTTACAGGTTGCATCGCGATGGTATAAATATTTTTCTTTCCGGTAAAACTCAGGTCCTCACCCGCAATCCTTTGGGATCATACAATGGTCCTTTTGCAATTTTTCCTTTTATCCAGTTACCGAAAACTAATATCTCTACGGATGTATCGACTGCTGACAGTTCAACCGGGAGATAAGCAAACGCAATAGAAGAACCGATATACGCTCCGTAACCCCCAGAAGTAACGCGGCCTGCTATTTTGCCTTCAACTTTTACAGGTTCATTGCTTAGCACTACGGCACGTGGATCATCCAATAAAATAGTCACTAATTTTTTCTTTATTTGTTTTACCAGCAATGCTTCTTTACCATGGAAATTTTTATTTTTTGCTACCGCGAAACCCAGTCCTGATTCAAACGGCGTTTCTTCCGGGGTAATATCTGCTCCCCAATACAAATAACCTTTTTCTGTCCTTAATGAATCGATGGCTTTATAACCACAAGCTATCATTCCAAAAGATTGCCCGGCCTGCCAAAGCAGGTTCCATAATTCCAAACCTTTTTCAGCATCAGCATAAATTTCATAACCCAGTTCACCCACAAAAGTAACACGCACCAATTGCACTGGAATACGATGAATACTCGTTTCACGCATACTCAAAAATGGCATGGCTGGTGTTGATAAATCAATGTCCGTTAGTTGCGCCATCATATCCCTTGCTGATGGTCCCCACACACCAAAACAAGTTAACGAAGCGGTTACATTTCTGATAACAACGGAACCATCTTGCGGCAAATAATCACTTAGCCAGGCCCAGTCGTGCGTGTTCAAAGAAGTACCGGAAATCATCCTGAAAACGTTGTCTCCTGTTTGTGTGATGGTCACATCGCTCTCGATGCCACCCCGACTATTCAGCATTTGCGTATACGTTACTGAACCTGTTCCCTTATTCACGTTGTTAGAACAAAGATTTTCCAGAAAAGTGCCGGCACCTGGCCCGGAAATTTCTATTTTAGAAAAAGATGATTCGTCAAATATGCCAAGTTTTTCCCTCGTTGCAAGTGATTCTGTTACGATGGCCGTGCTCCAATTCTTGCCTGCCCATCCTGCAGGCCGCAAAGATTCATATACAGGGTTTTCATTGGTGGCATAATAATTAACACGCTCCCATCCCGATTTTTCTCCAAAGATGGCTCCATGCTCTTTATGCCAATCGTAAGCAGAACTCATTTTTAATGGTCGTCCCGCCTTACGGTCATCACCCGGATAACGGATATCATAATACATTTCATAGTTTTCTACTACGCGCGCCAGTGTGTAAGAAAAAGATTTGTATTGCGCTCCAAACCTGCGCACATCCATTTCCCATAAATCTAATGTTGGGTGACCATCAATTAACCATGCAGCCATTTCTCTCCCGACGCCACCGGCGCCTGCAATACCATGCGCACAAAAACCAGCCGCCACAAAAAATCCTTTGACGGATGTCGGCCCGAGACAAAATTCATTGTCTGGTGTAAATGCTTCGGGGCCATTAATCATTTTACGAATGGGCGCTGTTGCCATCGCGGGCACGCGCATAGAAGAATTGATCATAATTTCCTCCATCCGTTCCCAGTCTTCCATTAATAATTTTCCATTAAAATCTCTCGGTATTGCATCAATCAATTCATTATTTAAAAAAGCTGGCGCTGAATGCCTTTCATATCCACCCATTACTAATCCAGCTCCGTCTTCACGATAATATACCAAATGATCAGGATCGCGAAGTGTTGGCAAATGCGGCGCGCTTTTTTCTACTTGGCGGAAAGCACCGGTTACCAAATATTGATGACTCATGGGGATGATGGGTACGCGCACACCGAGCATACGTCCAATTTCAGCTGTATAAAAACCACAGGCTGCCACTACTTTGTCTGTTCTAATAATTCCCTTATCCGTAGTAACAGATACAACCTCGTTTCCACGCATATTGATAGCCGTTACACGCGTTTGTTGAAATATTTTTACGCCCATACGTTTTGCCTCTCCGGCCAAAGAATTACAAAGGAGGCTTGGATCAAGGTATCCATCGGTTGACAAATAAGTAGCTGCTAAAACTTTCTCTGTGGACATCAATGGAAAAAGTTCCTGTGCGCGCCCAGGAGAAATTTCTTCCAGCGGTAATCCAAATGTAGTGGCCCATGCCACTTGTCTTTTCAATTCCTGCACCCGTTCTGGTGTGCATGCTACACGTATGCCCCCACATTCTATCCAACCCGGATCGGTGTCGTGATTTTGCGCCAATTTCCGGTATAATTCTGCGCCGTACATCATCATGGAGGTAAGCGTAACGGAACCTCTTAATTGTCCCACCAGGCCAGCTGAATGAAAAGTTGAGCCGCTGGTTAATTCACCCCGTTCTATAATGACAACATCTGTTTGTCCTTTTAATGCCAAATGATATGCGATGGATGCACCGGCAACACCACCACCGATAATAACAATGCTGGACTGTTCAGGTAATGGATTCATGAATGTTCTTTCTTTATTGTATTTAAAATTGTATAATAATCATTACTTGTTAGCTCGGGTAATACCGAATTCCATTTCTGTATACCCCATGTTTTGAAATCAAAATCAATACTTGAAACGGCCGATTGAATAGAAGCCCACATTACCCAGCCAAACCGTGCAATCATTGACCACGCCTGTGCCCTGGCAATTTTTTCCAGCGAATGTTTTCTCCAGTAAGCTTTACAAAGTATAGTTAAGTCATGGTTTGACAAACCACTCTCACTTGCCAGGTTGCCAATTTCAAAAGATGCTTCATTGAGACCGGAATATTCATAATCGATAATCCAGATCTTATCGCCGTCATCCATAAAGTTCTCTGCCAGTAAATCGTTATTGCAGCAAACCAACGGCTCCGGATTGGCGGCTATTTCATCTTCAAGTACGGTAATTAGTGGTTCTGCCTGCAAATATCCTTCAGGAATAAAATATCCATTCTCCAAAACAGTCTGAAGGTATTTTTTTCTCATCGAAGGAAAATGGAAAGTTCCTTCAAATGCAGGAGCAGCATGTAGTTTTTGTAAGGACGTTGCCACCCTCTGTAACAGCTCAGCATTGCCGTGTATATCTTTTGGATGGAGGGTACGCGCGTTTATCCAGCCAATCAGCAATACGCCTTCATCCAACAGTGAATCTATTACTGCCGGACCAACACCTGCTTCATACGATCTGTGTGTATTAATTTTTTCGTTCAACCTGTTAATACCGAGTAGCCCGGGCGCGGTATCACTTACACGCATCACGCAGGTTCCATTGGTTGTATCAATACGATAATTTTTATTGGTTAGTCCACCACCCAATGCGGTAATATTGGTTACATCAGATAACACAGGCATTCGCGCTATCAATGCAGTGAGCCGTAGGTTGTGGAGCAAAACGGACATTCGATTACTGATTTTGAGATTGGATGATTTCTACTGCAGTTGCCGATCCCGGGATGTAGCGATGCCGGGATTTTTTTGATCACACATATTGAGTAAATCTCCAATCCCGAACCATCTGCACCTCAATCAAACCATCAAAAATTTTTAACTGATTTGTTTTATCGGCCCGGTAAACCATTTCCTGACAGACAAGTGCCACCAAATCCATAAAAACAACAAGGTAAATCCGACTAGCAGCGGTGCATAATTAACTGCCAGCCAACTAAAATTTTCACTGCCGGGCACAGCATCGGGTTCAAATGGTAAAACAAAATAAACGCACATGACCACTATTTCGATCATGGCAACGATATTCATCCATTTATAATTTTTGCCCAGGTTCCATTCACCCGCATCAAACCTGTTTCCCGCGCGCCAGCGTAAAAAAATAGGAATAAAAAAAGCCATATAAAGACCAACAACGCCAATAGAAACCACCGCATAAAACGCAGTAGGAATACCACCCGGGCTTTTCCACAATGCCGGAAGTGTCATCAAAATTCCAATCGCAGCAGATCCAAGTATCGCGTTTACCGGCACTTGACGCTTGTTCACTTTTGCCCAGTATGTATGTCCCGGCACCGCGCCATCGCGCGAAAAAGCAAACATCATACGTGAACAGGAAGTAAGACAGGCAATAGAACAAAATAATTGCCCGCCAGTAGAAACAAGCATTACTATTTTAAACATGAACGGACTCAGTGCATGCGCTAAAATCGCTATTACAGAGCCGCGGCCATATGGGTTTATTAAGGGATCTGCAGAATTAACAATATCGGGTTTTGTAGCAGCCGCTAAAAATGCCAGCAATAAAATATAGCCGCCAACAGCAGAATAAAAAATGGATTGCCAGATTCCTTTGGCGGCTGTTAAATGCGCGCCTTGTGTTTCTTCGCTAAGATGTGCAGAAGCATCAAAACCGGTAATGGTATATTGCGTCAGTAACAGGCCAAGTGGCAGTACATAAAGCCAGTATACATGACCGTTAGAAAACCCGGAATTATTGATCTGATGTGTAAAAATCCAATGTAAACGCTGGTGTGAAGGAGGCGCAATCAGCAGAATGGCAATCACCAGTGCCGCACCAAAGACATGCCACCAAACTGAAATATTGTTGAGTAGCGCCTGTATATGGCTGCTGAAACAATTTAGCGCTGTACTAATAACCATAATAATTAAAAACCAGAAAAATTGTTGGTGAATATTATCGCCGCTCAAAAAACCAGTTGCATAATTTGGCAGATAAGTACCCAATACAATATTTAAAAATACAGCAACACCATATACAACGGAGGCCGTGATTGCCAGCAGGCCGATTAAATTAAGCCAGCCAGTATAAAAACCAGCCTTTGCGCCACCTAACTTTGATGCCCACCAGTAAATACCACCAGACGTGGGATAAGCAGAAGCCAGCTCAGCCATGCTTAAACCAATAATTAATATTAATCCGGCAATAATTGGCCATCCAATTGAGATAGCAATGGGACCGCCATTGTTCCATGCCTGTGAGAAAGTTGTAAAGCAGCCACTAAGAATAGAAATGACAGAAAATGAAATAGCAAAATTTGAAAAGCCCGACCATGATCGGCTCAACTCCTGTTTATAACCAAGTGCAGCAAGACGCTTCTCATCGTCTGAAACAAGCACCGGAATTACATGCTCAGCTTCTGTTGGTGGCATCATAATTTCTACGTGAGATTTATATAAATATAAAGCAATAAGTTATAAAAGCATGGGTTTAAATTCTGCAGTTGCTGCAAAAGAAACGGATACAGGCGGCTACAATTGTCCGGTTAATTATCATAGCATTTGTTTCGTAACTTATCGGCCGGATAAATAATTTCATATGAAAACAAACCTGACATTATTGCTATTATTGCTTGTTTCTTTTTCTCTAAACGCTCAGAATAGTATTCCGCTGAACTACCTGCAAGACAGCATGCCGTTATTGGTTCAGCGCACAAAAGAATTGCTCAACAGCGCATATTTGGCGCAAAAGCAACTGTCCGTTACCGATACCTTGCCGGGATGGGAAGGCTTTCCTGTAAAATTATATGAATACCAGACAGGCGTCGATCTGTACACCCATCAACCTAAAACAGGACGTGTATATTTATTGAACCCATCTCCGGAAAAACTGGCTATGTGGATTGCTACCACTTGTATGGAAGTGAAAAAAAGTGTAGCCTTTAAATATACAGATTCACTTTTCAGGTGGATCAAAGGGCAATCCGGCGCGCAGTTTCCGGTGAAAGGAGTTGTATATGAAGATCAGTATACAAAGGATTTCCAGGAGCCATACATATTTAAAGATGGTGTAACCGTTTATATTAAAGACAGTACAATGTTTCCCAAAGATAAAACCTGCACCGCCGCGCAACTGGATTTTTATTTGCATATTACAAACGATGATATAAAGCCGCAAACCGGCCAGTACGGAAGAATTTGCAGCACGCGCCGCGAAGATTATACAGATGCGGGAGGCAAAGAGGACGTAGGCAATATGAACGACAAAAAACAAAAATGGCTGGAAGTGGTAAGAGAACTCTATAAAAAAGCCTGGGATGCAGACAGAAATGAGTTGATGATTATGTGGGCAAAAAATCATCTGTGAAAAATTTATTTTTCCCCTTTAATGCAATAATATATAAAACCTGTTGACCGGCAAATCACTTCACACCAGGGCTTGTTTTATATGCCGTAACAACCATCCGGGGATATTTTTTTAAAAAAAATATTCCTGATTTTCTTATCTTCAGAGCATGAACCATCATTTTACTATTACACATAAGGATATCCACATTAAAGCCGAATCTTTAGAAAACGACTCTTACGTTCTCAAATATCCGGATAGTAAATTTATAGTACTTAACAGAACACCGGGTGAGTGGGTTGTTGAAGACAGGTCGGGAGATTACTGGACAGACGACGAGATCCAGGCACTGGGTGAACTGGTAAATGAAAATGAGCTGGCAGTGAAAGAAAAGGATGATGCAGCATAAGATTTTACTATATCTGTGAGCACTCAGCGGGAACAAGAAACGTAGAACTGATATGAGATACTATCCTGGCATCTGCATATTCAGGAACTGAACTTATTTTTTTCCATTCAGGATCAGAACCAAACATTTTCCAATGCGCGTCATGACCTGCCATATCATCAAAGGTGATCATATATGTCAGGTTAGGACGAAGGGCGCCAAAAATGGTCTCCCCAAAAAATACCGGGGCAAAGCCTGTACGTTTAAAAATATCAATCTCGCCTTTATCATTGAACATTTCAATTTTCTTTTTCCCGGTCATTTCAGTAGCACTTTCATAACGGCGTAATTCAAATATGCGCGACTTCTTTACTGGTGGGATTATTTCGGGCATGTGTTCGAACGCTTTTAACAACGAGCTTTCAATGCGTTCATACGCTGGTGCCGCCGCCGTGGCGTTTAAATAATCAGCACCTGCTGCCATGTAAACCGGATCCTTTAATAATTTTTCATTTGCCAGTATAAAATCTTCGATTGATGTAAACGGGATAATGACAAATAGTTTTGTTTGGCCTTCCGGTTTTAGTTCTTTAAAAACGCCAATTGATTTGCTGCCCAAACGGTTGAATGCGGGGATTGCAGCGTTTACAAAATAATCTTCGGTTATTTTCTCCTGTTCAGCCGTTTTAAATGTGTAGACGCGTAGTTCATAAAATTCTTGTTTAGAATTTTTATTGAGGTCTGTTTTTGCCGCCTTATTTTCTAACGGAATAATACTGCTTACTGTGGCACTCAGCAAAGATGCTTTTACAAATGAGCGTCGTTTCATGTTAAAGTTTGAAACTAAGATAGAAAGATTTGTTCAAAGTAATTGAAGAGACACCGGTTCACCGATAATGAAACGTATACCTGATTTTATTTTTTGCAGTCGTGTAGTTGAAACCGCTGAATTATCATAATCAGGATAAGGGTTGCATTATACAACTCACTCCGTTACACTTTAAGCCAGGAAGGAGATTCTTCTGTTGGCTGGTTTACTTTAATGATATTTCCATCAGGGTCCTGGAAAGAAACGGACATCATACCCAAATGAGATTTTACCGGGCCATCAAACAGCACGCCGGTCAGCTGGAGACGATCAACCACTTTCTGTAAATCATTCGTCAAAAAACTGGTCGTTCTTATATTGGCAGCGCTATGTGATGAGATGTTAAAATCAACCCCTGC
>JBDUAY010000641.1:0-2715 GCA_040004415.1 Bacteroidota bacterium
CGCAAATAACTGCCCGCCATGGACGCAAAGCCTGCCACCAGCGCGCCAATCAATGCCGTTACAAGAATCATTAGAAACGCAGATCCGCCAAAAGGTAATAAAGAAGCCATCCGGTGAGAAAGCACATGTTCGTTTTTTATATCGATCCACCAGGATAAAATTCCCCACAACAACAGTAAAGCAATAAACCCTGTTAAAAAAGATTTTGCAGGTTTTTGATGAATGAAAACAGCTACTGCAAACGCTGCTATTGCAATGGCCCACCAATCCATATACAAACAAATTACAAAGCTCAACAGCGCTGTCAAAAAAATGGAAGTTATAAATTTCATTTATTTAGTTTAAAACGCAACTACTAAAAGGTTGTCTCTATTATCAGCCGGGCATCCTGCTGAAAATCATTTTATGTTGTATTCGTTTGTCAGCCAGGTCTTCTTTTTTCATCACCCACAACGGATAATAATTTCCATTGGCCCAGCTGTCAATAAAATTATCATAATACTTGCTTCCCGGGTTACCGTTTTGTCCACCTGGATAAACGCCATACGCTTCCGTTTCGGGTGTTAAAGAAACCACCATCCTCCAACTGGGACCATGATCTGCTTTTGTTGCATTAATAACATGGTTACCGCCGCCGATAGATAAATGCAAACGGCTTAATGCAGGCAGCCGTGTTAAATGATTTACATGGGTATCTTTTAATTTAGCCCAGTTTGTTTTACCATCCTGCGCTGCTTTCTTTAAGATTACTACGGTTTTTTTAAATGCTGCCAGGAGATCATCAGACAAGGTTTCTTTTTCTGGTGTATTTAGATCGTCAACGAACTTAAACGAAGAATCTCTTAAAATCCCTTCCAGTAAACTACTTTGATGAGGAATAAAATCTCCTTTAATTTTTGTTAGATCATCGCTCCAAACCTCCTTCTCTAAATTATCCCATAGCACAGTAAAAACCATTGGACCAATTTCACCGGTATCATTGCGGAGGTTCCAATTTTTAAATGCATCCCAGTATTTTTTTTCATCTGCGTCAAGTACAGCATCATTCATGTGTTGTAATAAAACCGGCCTGGCCATTTCTGCAAATACATTGTAATTATTTGTTTGCAGTTCCATCATATCTTTTGGCGTTATATCTGCCATCTGGCTAAGGCGTTTATTTATTATCCATCCACGATAATTAGGAAAACTTCCACCAATATAATAAGGATATAAAGTGTCGGCCGGTAATTGATTGGCGCTGCTGATGAAACCTCTTTCAGGATTAACAAGGTGTGGATTCTCTGGTTGCGGAATTATTCCTTGCCACATATAGCTGCTATCAATACCTGGCATTACAAAATCGCCCTGCCGTCTCCATTTTGCCGGAAATTCTCCCTGGCACCACATGGCTATACCGCCATTTTTTGCTGCAAAAGCACAGTTTTGTCCGGGCGTATGCAAATTTTTTATCGCTTCCAGGTAATCGTCATAATTCTTTGCTTTGTCGAGCAGGTAAAACATTTTTAATTCATTGCTCGGGTCGTGGGCTTTCCATCTTACCGCATAACTTTTTCCATCATTACTCCGGCTGGCATAAGTATTATCGAAAATAACTGGTCCAAAAACAGTATATGCTACCGTATCTGTAAAGTCTGGCTTGTCTTTTATTTTTATATGTTCGTACCGCAATTCAGTTTGCTTCCATTCGCCATTAAATAAATAAGACGTATGCGATGCGTCTTTGAATTTAATCTCATAATAATCTTTTACATCGCGTTCTGCATTCGTAACACCAAATGCGCAGCTGTCATTAAACCCGATTACGATACCAGGCGCCGAGGGGAAGGATACCCCATACACATTATAGTCCGGCGTGTGTATCTGCATTTCATACCACAGCGAAGGAAGGTTAAGACCAAGGTGTGGATCATTACATAAAATGGGATAACCACTTTTTGTTTTTTTACCACTCACCGCCCAGTTATTACTGCCATTGTCTTTATCTGGTTTTTGTGGTAATTCGGGTAAAACAGTGGAATCCTTATTGTACGTGAAATACAAAGAATCAGCACTGGCGGGAGGCTTCACAGTAATGCCTGGTTTATCAAATAATGTTCCTTTGGGAATAATTGGATCAAGTGAATCGGGCCTGATGGGATTGACAATTTCAAAATCAATTTTAGACAATGCATTTCTTGCCGCCGTCCATTCAAAATCACTTTCTGCCCCAGTTAAATCATATGCCATATACTTAATGAACAATGCAGTTTTTAAATTCGTCCATGCTTCAGGTTTATAGCCGAGTAGTTTATATTCTAATGGCAGCTGGCTTTCCGTTAACGATTCTATGTATGCATTTACGCCCGCCGTGTAAGAATCGCACATCGTTTTGGTGGTAGTGTCCGCTTCCATCATCTGTAAAGATTTTTCTGCTGCAGATACCATACCGAGGCGGCGAAAATAGCGATCTGCTTTATTTAACAGATCGATTTTATCTAATTTATCGCCCATAATTTCACACAGGCGTCCTGCCGCAGCACGCGTTTGAAATTCCATTTGCCATAAGCGGAATTTAGCGTGCAAGTAGCCTTGTATAAAAAAAGCATCCTCATCATTATCTGCAAATACGTGCGGCACCAGGCGTTCATCAAAATATACGGCTGTCTTTCCTTTCAACTGGGGGAAAGCCATTTCTGCACTGTAATTAATATCTGCCGGTTCTGCATTTTGCCA
>JBDUAY010000232.1:0-9074 GCA_040004415.1 Bacteroidota bacterium
ACGGCTCCATCATAACCACCGCTTCGTCCAAATCTTTTAAATGAGGTTTCAGTTGAATCAAAAACAATTACATCAGAACCTGTATGCTTTACTTCAAAACTGGTTAAATCATCAACAGCAATTACATGTTTTTCCTTTTTATCGAATACAATTGAGCAAAGATTACCAAAACTTTTATTCGTCAATTCTTTCAAAAAATGACCGCTGCTGTCAAAAACCTGGATGCGTTGATTCTGCCGATCAGCCACGTAAACACCGCCATTGTCATCCAAATCGATTGCGTGTGGTATATTAAATTCGCCGGGACCATTTCCTTTTTTGCCCCATTGCAATACATATTTTCCTTCGGGAGAAAACTTTACCACGCGGCTGTTTCCATAACCATCGCTCACATATACAGAACCATCCTTTGCAATCGCCACATCTGTTGGCTGATTAAAATGTACGGAGTCATCGCCCGCGACTCCTGCCGTTCCCAGCTCCATCAATAATTTTCCTGCATGACTGAATTTAAAGACCTGGTGCAGGCCGGCGTCCGTCACCCAAATATTATTGTTCATATCAACAGTCAGGCCATGGGGCATTATAAAAAAATGTGCGCCCCAACTGTTTATTAGTTCGCCCGTCTTATTATCCACTTCAAGGATTGTCTTTCCGCTAATCAGCGTTGCTGGCATTGGCATCAGCAGGGGCCACTCCCGCCCTGCCCTGGTGAAAATAAAAATATGCTGATTGCTGTCGATCCCTATACCAGCCGGACTTCCTGTCGAATAGCCCAAAGGCAATTGAGGCCAATCTTTTACAAGCTGATAAGATGACAATATACCTGCATCCTTTATTTCAGTTTCATTTGCAGAATTGCTGCAAGCGGTTAGCGAAGAAAATAATATAAAAAGAAGTAAGCGGTTAGTCATTGATAAAATTTGTGCCCTTTGCCCTCCGTTCGGATGAATCCATTCGAACGGGCCTGAAGGGAAGATTTAGATCGGAGTTGGTAATTAATTGGTAGTGTTATTAATTTATGCCTTTAAACGCTTCTAATGCCGCTCCGTTTCTTTGCTGCATCAATCAACAAAATGCCCGAACATAAACCCTGGCGAACTCAATTATTAATTACTAATTTTTAAATCAATGCCGTTTAGTCAAGAATGTTTGGCTCCGGAGGGGCAGCCTGTTTATAGAAAAATAATAAACCGGCAGGCAGCTCCAGCGGAGCTTCCTGTGCATTACAGGAGGCTCCGCCGGAGCCGGTCCTAATATAATTTTGCGGGCTATAAACAGGAAGTTCCGCCGGAACTAAACGCATAGCAATAGAATTTGCGAAAAAGTAAAATTTTTAACTAAACGCCGTTCAATTTTTAATTACTAATTGTCTTCCGGACCCTTCTTAAAATTTACATTCATATCATCAATAAATTTCAGCAATTTATCGCGGCCCAATTTTTTAATCGCGCTGGTAACAAAATGAGGCGGTAAAAATTCCCATTCTTTACGCATGGCGTTTAAAAAGGCTTTTACGTTACTTGCTACCGCACGTTGTGTTTCTTTATCAGCCTTCGTAAAAATAAGTGCAAAAGGTATTTGCCATTCGCCCAGCTGATTTACAAAATCAAGATCTAATTTTTGAGGGGAGTGCCGGCTATCAATCAATACAAAAATATTTACCAAATTTTCACGCTTGCGCAAATAATTTTCAATCATCTGCTCCCATCTTCTTCTGTCGCGCTGACTAACCTTTGCAAAACCGTAACCGGGTAAATCAACAATATACCAGCTCTTATTAATAATAAAATGATTGATCAGTTGTGTCTTACCCGGTGTGCCGGAAGTTTTGGCCAGTTTCTGATTATTACACAGCATATTAATAACAGAGCTTTTACCAACATTGCTGCGGCCAATAAAAGCATATTCAGCTTTATCGGGCGCCGGGCATTTGGTATAATCCGGACTGCTGATGACATATTCCGAAGAATTAATTTCCATAGCGGCGAAGGTAAGTTTAAGCCGTTTAAAGTGTAATAAGTTTAAAGCCCCTTCCGGCAAAATCTTTTGTAGTAAGAAATACGTTAATTGTGCGAATCTGGATACCGCATTCTAAGTATTAAATACCCGCTTAAACTTATCTTTGCCTCCCAATGAATAAAAGCTTACCGCACGACAGCATTGTTCCGTTTAAAGACTCTGATGAGTCCAAAAAAAGGCAGGTTGCCAGCATGTTCGACCAGATTGCTTTCCGGTACGATTTTCTGAACCGATTTTTAAGCGGTGGCATAGACATTTACTGGCGGAAAAGGGCTATTAAAGAGCTTATTTCACTTCAACCAAAGACAATGCTGGATGTGGCGACCGGTACCGCCGATGTGGCGATTATGAGCGCTAAATTTCTGAAACCTGAAACAATTGTTGGCATAGATATTTCTGAAGGGATGCTGCAATTAGGAAGAAAAAAGGTAGCCAACTTGCTGTTAAATAAGCAGATAGCACTTTACCAGGGGGATAGCGAGGCAATAAACTTTGCAACTGATACGTTTGATGCTATTACGGTGGCTTTTGGTGTGCGCAATTTTGAAAATTTGCGCAAGGGACTGGAAGAAATGAAACGGGTGTTAAAGCCTGGTGGCAAATTGGTTGTCCTGGAATTTTCTAAGCCCAAACAACCTGTTGTAAAGGGCATGTATAATTTCTATATGCGTTTAGTGGCCCCCCGGGTAGGAAAGTTGATTTCAAAAAACGGGGATGCCTATAAATATTTAAATGATTCGGTACAAAAATTTCCTGAGGGAGATGATTTTTTAACCATAATGAATGATGTTGGATACACTGCTACTTATTTAAAAAAACTTACAGGAGGAATATGTACCATTTATTGCGGTTCAAAAAACAACAGCAGTCAGGCATTGTAGCGGTGCTTCTTTTACTTGCTTCTTTTACTTCTTTCGGTCAGCTGAGAGATGGCGTTAACCTGCCCGACGATGATGATAAAGCGTATCACATTGGCATTGTGGTGATGGGTGTTAGCAGCCGTTTCCAGATAAGCCAGCACCCCAATTTTTTAAAAAGCGATACGGTACTTGGTGTATATCCAGAAAACACGGGTGGCATTGGCATTGGTGGTATGCACACATTCAGGATAGGCAGCCATTGGGATGGAAGAATTGTTTTTCCGCAATTGCTTTTTGCCAACAAAGTGATTACGTACAATCTTAAATATCCGGAAAGTGGCGAAAGCCCGGTTACGCGTAAAACCATAGAATCTATTTTGTTAGGCATACCGGTTCAGATAAAATATAAGAGTGACCGCATCAATAATTTTCGTGTATACATGATGGCGGGCGCCAAATGGGAAACCGATCTTTCTTCTAAAGCAAGGGCCAAGAATGCGGATGATTTGGTAAAATTAAAAGCCAATGATTTTGGTATAGAAGCAGGGCTTGGTTTTAATTTTTACATGCGTTACTTTATTCTTTCGCCGGAAATAAAAGTAAGCAACGGTATCAGCAATGTACACAGCCGCGATGCAAGCCTGAAATTTTCTAATGTAATTGATAAAATACAATCCCGCCAGATTGTTTTCTCGCTCATCTTTGAAGGATAATTTTTTGGGGGAATTTGTTGTCGTTTATTAAAATCTTTTCGCTCCGGCAGGAGCAGCCTGTTTATAGAAAAAATCAAAAAATTAGGGGGATCGGCTGCAGCGGAGCTTTAATGCACAGGAATCTCCGTTGGAATTGGCTCTAAAAAAGATTGCAGGGCAT
The DNA here is from genome assembly GCA_040004415.1 of Bacteroidota bacterium. GTDB lineage: Bacteria > Bacteroidota > Bacteroidia > Chitinophagales > Chitinophagaceae > JACMLD01. The sequence continues at coordinate 3,756 of JBDUAY010000232.1, forward strand.
AAACAGTCCCGCTTTTAAGTACGGGGCGCTGGAAGCGCCCGTATGATAAAATAATCCCGTTTTTTATTTATGTAATTATTACAGGGTAGGTATCTTAGTATTACAACCCCATGTATGAAAAAGATAATTCCCTTAATTATTTTCTTGTCGCTTATAATTACTGCTTGTCAGCACGCCGATAAAAAAGTGAATGGCCTGCTGAATAAAAACAATCTTCCCACACAGGTTTTTACCATCAACACAAATAAAGATACCATGCTGCATACAGCCAATGGTGCAATTATTACAATACCGCAAGGAGCTTTATCGGCCAGCAATGTAACGGTGGAACTGGAAATAAAAGAAGCGTACAGCATGCAACAAATTTTATTGGGCGGATTGACCACACAAAGTAACGGCCAGCCACTCAGCAGCGGCGGAATGATTTATATGAATGCTGTTGCCGGACAATCTATAAAAATTACAAAAACAATTTCCATAAAAATACCGGCTACTTCTATTGATAAAAACATGCAGCTTTTTAAGGGTGAGGCGGATGAAAATGCCAGTATAAACTGGGTTGATCCGGAAGTGCTTCCTGTAAATCCACAACTCAATGCATTCGATAACGGCAGGGTTATTTTTATGAATAATTGTGCGTCTTGTCATAATATAGGTAAGGATGCCACCGGGCCGGATTTAGCTTATATATTGACAAGAACACCTGACAAAAAATTATTGTATGAATACACACGCAATAGTCAGAAAGTAATGGCCGGGAGCGACGATAGCACAGATAACATTTATTACCGGTGCCTGTATCAAAAAAGAAATAAAACGCCGATGAATTCATTTCCAGGTTTATCTGATGAGGAACTTGATAAGGTGTATGGCTATATAGAAAATGAATCTGGAACGCGAAATCTTCCCATGGTAAAAGATGAAATCAGGCCATGTATTGATAGTTGCCGTACATACTGGGAAATGAAAAACAAATTACAAAACCAGATAGGGAAGCCTGTTGCCACGGAAAGGGCTACCATTAGCAAAATTGATACTGATCCGGTTCTTTCAGAAACAGACACAACATTTTTGCCGGAGAAGATTGCCCCTCCTGATAAAAAATCACTTTACTATCAATTCGAAATAAAAACTTTTGGCTGGTACAATGTAGATGTTTTGCTAACGGAACCACACGCTACCAATAGTGCGTTACTGGTCAGGATAACGGGGGAATATAAAAAAGATATTAAAGTTTTCCTGGTTGTTCCATCCGCAAAAGTTTGTCAGCAATTAGAACCGCTGAGCATTAAAGAAAACACCTATGGCAATTTTGAAGGTGGACGTGATATCTGGCTGCCGCAACATGTACGTGGTTATATTATTGCTATGGGTGAGGCTGAAGGCAAAATTATTTTTTCAAAAACGTCGTTCTCAACTGCGCCAGCACAGACATTCGGGATGCAAATGTCTGTTGTAACCAAAGCTTTTTTTAAGGCATCGGTAAGAAATATAAAACCGGAGACCGACAATTTTTCAGCTACTGAAAAAACAGGCACGCTTAGCACCATCGCCAGGATGCCAAAAGAATTAAAGGATGTTGAAAAGATGAAGCCAGCATGTGATTGCGATTGCGGGTATTGGAATGAAGGCGGAATAAAACATGTGATGGATAAAAGTGGTGCTATGAAATAATCCTGCTATTCTATTTTTTCTTTACCCCTTTTTTGGCGGCATCGGTTTCTGTCAACTGAAACTGATCCTTCAAAAAATTATTGATTTTTGTAAACAGGTTGATGCGGGCGATATTGGCTGTACCGCTGCTGCTGATGTTATGCGCATAATCAGGAAAGAAATATTGATCAAACTGTTTATTGGCATTTATTAATTCGCGGCTCAGCTCCATGGAATTTTGAAATTGCACATTGTCATCCGCACTACCATGCACCAGTAAAAGGCCGCCTGTATAATTGTTTACAAAATTTACAGGTGACGCATTTTTATAACCGTCTGGATTTTCAGCAGGCAACTGCAACAATCTTTCTGTGTACACATTATCATAAAAACGCCAGTTGGTTACCGGCGCAATAGCAATGGCAGATTTAAATTCACCCGCATATTTGGTCGCGGCTAACGCTGACAGGTAACCGCCGTAGCTCCATCCCATGATGGCTGCATTACCAGCATCAGCATTATAATTGTTAACCAGGTATTTTTTCAACGCGATGATATCTTCCATTTCAGTGTCACCTGGTTTTTTATACGTCGCTTTTCTGAATACTTGCCCGCGGCCTGGCGTACCCCGTGGATCTATACAAGCCACCAAATAGCCCTGGCCCGCAAAATAACGCATTGTTAATCCCATTTTATCGCCCCATTCATTGCGCGCTTCCTGTTCGGTATTGCCGCCATATACATAAATAAGCAGGGGTGTTTTTTTACCGCTGCCGGGGTTGAGCGGCCTTATCATCCAACCATTAAAACTGGTGTCCCTGTTTACAAAACTGAAATTTTCTGCTGCGGCTAAATCAAACTCGTCCAGGTGTTGCTGCAGTAATTTATTTTGCAGGAGTTTCTCGTGCAGCGCTTTGCCAGCGCTGCTGTACATCTGGTAGCGGGATGGCTGGTTGAGTGAAGAATAGCCGTCAAAGAAATATTTGTAATCGTTGGTGATGAGTACGTTATGCACACCACTGTTATCTGTAAGCCGGTGAACATTTTTACCATCCAGTCCGCACTTATACAAATGTGCATCCCTGGGCGAAGATTCATTGGCCATAAAATAAATTTCGCCATTATCTTCATCAATTCCTTCAACGTGTAATATTTCCCAATTGCCGGTGGTTAATTGTTTGCGCTGGAAATTGCTCAGCGTTACTTCATACAAATGTGTAAAGCCATCTTTTTCACTCAACCATAACACTGCATTTTTCGATTGCAAAAAGAAAAGATTATTGGGATATACTTTTACATAACGCTTACTTTCTTCACTTAAAACAGATTGGGCATTTCCATTGCGCACATTTACTTTTAACACATCCAGCCTTGTCTGCGGACGGTTTAAACGCTGCACCCACAAAGCATTTCCGTCTGGTTGCCATTGTAAGCCGGTAACATACTGGTTCGGATTCACTCCCAGATCTGCTTTTGTCAGTACTTTATTTTTAAGATTGTAAATAAATACCTGCACATCTGGTATTGCTTCCCCTGCTTTGGGGTAACGCTGATTATTTATTTCAGGGTATGTTCTTCCGTCATAGATAGTAATCGGGTATTGTTGTACAACGGTTTCATTAAAACGCATAAAGGCGATACTTTCTCCGTCGGGACTCCATTGGTATGCCCTGGTGAGTTCAAAACCTTTTTCGTACAAACCATCTGCCATCCCATTCAAAAATTTTCCGGGAAAACCATCAAGTGTAACAGGCGTTATCTGATCGGTCGTTAAATCACGCACATATAAATTGCCATCCCGTACAAAAGAAAGTTTTTTACTATCGGGCGAAAAACAAACATAACTCTGCTTACCGTCTGCAGAAACAGGTTTCAATGTTCTTTTCAATCTATCCCAAATAAAATCAAATTCCCTGGTAGAATTATAAAACAATGGCTCAATCTGTGTTTTAATAAGAATCCTGGAATCATCCGGAGAAAATTCAAAGTCTTCAAAAAAAGTAAAGGTGATGGGAAGTGAATCGGTACCAGTTTTAATTTGGTTAGAAAAAATAGTATCCACCAAATGACCAGTTTCAAAATCGAGTGTTACAATTATTTCGCTATTGGTGGCTTTATCTGCAAAAATATAAGCAATGGAATCTCCTGTATTGGTAAGGTGTACGCGCAATTTTTGTTCTTCCAGGTAGTTGCCTCCCCAGATAGCATCGAGTGTAAGCTTCTTTTTTTCAGCAGGTTTATTATTTTGTGCGGTTGCAGAAATACATACAAGCGCCATTAGTAAAACAGGCAGTTTTTTCATAACTATACTTCAAATTTTATCAGCAGCAGTTTTATAGGTTACTTTATTTAACCAATACTGCAACATACTGACCAGCTCTATATGTATAAATCTTTAGGACTTTCAATTTAGTTTTAATAGTCATATTCGCGCCGGAACATATTCAACCGCAATCCGATGCTAAAAAGAGTTGATTTACCCGCCAGCTGCGCAGCGGCGGGAACACTTAGTTTGCGGTACATAACAGATGCATCGATAAATAAGTTTTCCAGCACCTCATAGCCAACCCATATTGAACCATTTACACCAGTGCCTTTTACACCATCACCAGTTTTAAATCCATAATCGGCAGATCGGTATATATATGGAATAAAAATATTACTTCCGTAGTCACTATTGGCTGTATCCAGCCCCTGTTTCCAAACAATTAATTTTGCCTGGATATTCCATTTAGGTGCCGGTTGATAACGAATGATGCCAATCGCTTCAATAAAATTAGCACCCAGCGGATGGGCCAATGGTTGGTTGTAATGACTGTAATTGGCAACTGAATCAAAATGGGAATAGGTGAAGGGCCGCACGTAATTTATTTCGCCCTGCAAATCAAAATTCTTTATTTTGAAAGCATCTATATATTTAAACCCTGCTTGTATGCCCTGTTTATTTCCCCACCATCCATTACCGGCTTTCACTTCTTTTAATACAAATTCATCCAGCATAATTTGTCCGTACAGCTGTAATGTGCGCGCAATATTCATCTTAAAATCAAAGCCTGCATTGGAGTTGTCAAGGCTGCCATTTTGCTGTTCGGCTGATTGCAAAAATATAATGGGATTTAAGTAACTGAATTCATAATGATTGGTACGTCCGAAAATAATTGATTCAAAAAATCCGATGTTTAGCCATTTGGTAGCCTGCAAACTAAGATGATGGATACTGGCATATTTTTTCGGCAGCAATTCGTTGCCGACGCTTTTGCCATTTGATAATTCCATGAACAGATTCTGGTAACTGATTTTCCAGATATGTGTATTCAGTTTTAAAAACAAATAACTGTTTGCAAAATCGCTTAGAAACAAACTTCGGTAACCATCACCAATAAAATTTTTATCGTACCCAAATTGTATATTGATGTATTTGGTAGCATTTACATGTATTGAACCACGGGCATCAAAATAATCGTATGCGGTTGTTTTAAAAGGTTTGTAAAAACCAACGCCCGGAACGGCATTAAATTTTTTTTCCCATTGCTGAACAAAGAATGGCGGCCGTTCCTGGTTATCAGTGGCATATAAATCGAACCCGATTTTTTGCCCGATTAAACCGCGGAAGGTGGCACCTTTGCTGTTTAGAAAAACATGCCCGCCGGGGTCACCCGATGCAGC
>JBDUAY010000233.1:0-9065 GCA_040004415.1 Bacteroidota bacterium
AAATCTTCTTTGATTAGTGAACAGAAAAAAATAACAACGCCCCAGATGATTACTGAAGCGTTGCCATATAAACAAAGATAAGAATTTTTTATACTGAAAAATGCAGCTTTTAAATGCTAAAATTCACTTTTTAGCGTATGTTTAATTCGTTATTAACTACAGCGGTTAGTTAATGGCGGAACGTAACCATCAGGTTGATGCAAGAGGTCTTCCGGCTAGTGCCGCACGATTATAATGATAGCTTATCAAGCACCACTTTAGCCATTTTATAAAACGCTTCGTGGGTATACCCTGCTATATGAGGTGTAATAATAACATTTTGTTGTGCCAGCAACCAGTTCAACTGCTCTTTTTGTGCGGGTGAATAAGTTTCCAGTTTTTCATTTTCCAGGACATCCAGCGCAGCCCCTGCAATCTTCTTATTCTGCAATGCGCTTATTATTGCGGCCGTATCGTGCACTTTGCCACGGGAAGCGTTAATAAAATAAGGCTTTTGTTCCAGTGCATTAAAAAAAGCATCATTAGCCATATGCTGGGTTTCTGCGGTCAGCGGCACATGAAAACTTATGACATCTGCATACTGGCAAAGTTGTTCCAGGCTGGCTTCCCTGATATAACCGCTTGCAAAATTCTTCTTGTATTTATCGTACGCCAGTATTGTCACGTCAAAAGAGGATAACAATTTCGCAAAAGCCGACCCGGCATTGCCGAAGCCAATAATCCCGACCGTTTTACCCGTTAATTCAGTACCGCGGTTTTCATCGCGTATCCATTTTCCTTCTTTTATTTGCTGCATGCTTTTGCCAACATTATTCAGGAGACTCAGCAGCATACCCAATACCTGTTCTGCTACAGCGTTTCGGTTACCTTCCGGACTGCTGACACAAGTAATGCCTTTTTGTTCTGCGTATACCGTATCAATTAATTCCATACCGCTGCCCAACCTGCCGATCCATCTCAGACGGGGGGCTTTATCAATGATGGCTTTATCAATAGTAAGCCGGGTAGTTACAATCAAACCCTCTGCCTCCTGTATAATTGCTTCCAATTGCCCGTAGGTAATCTGAGGATCGCAGACAATCTCAAAACCATTTTTTTCAAGCCGGTCTTTAAGGTAATCATGCACTTTTGCTGTAATAATAACTTTTCTCATACCTCTTTATTCACCTCATTTTAAACGTTAATGCCGCAAATTCGGCGATATTCAATTGTTCGGCCCGTTTGTCAAAAATTTCATCGTTGAGTAAACCAGGTTCAAATAAACCGCGTACGGCATTGCGCAGTGTTTTTCTGCGTTGGTTAAACGCTGTTTTTACCAGCAGGAAAAAATGCTTTTCACTTTTCATCACGGTTATTTCCTTAACCGGCTTTATTCGTATCACAGCGCTTTTTACTTTTGGTGGCGGCGTAAAAGCATTCTCATCCACTTCAAATAAATAATCTGTATCAAAAAAAGCCTGTACCAAAACACTGGTTACGCCATATATTTTACTGCCCTCTTTAGCCACAATCCGTTGCGCCACTTCTTTTTGAAACATACCAATCATACATTCCACATCTTCTTTCCATTCAAGTATTTTAAATACAATTTGCGATGAAATATTATAGGGGAAATTGCCCACTACCGTAAACTTTCCGTCAAAGGGTTTTTCAATATCAAGAATGCTCTGGTGAATAATTTTATCTTTTAAGTGCGGCCAGGTTTGCAGCAGGTACTGCACTTTTTCATCGTCCACTTCCACGCATTTAAAATCTACATTTTCTAATGGCAGCAGGTATTTGGTAAGTGCACCCCCGCCCGGGCCAACCTCAACCAATTGCTGAAATGGGTTCTGTTGCAGGGCTGCAACAATCTGGCGGCAGATAGTTTCATCTTTTAAAAAGTGCTGACCCAGTGATTTTTTTAAGGTGTACATCGATACAAAAATACAGGTAAACAGGAGATAGTGAATGGTTGATTGGTTCAATAATTGACTGATTGGTAGTATAAATGTTATGTCTGCCACAAAGCAATGAAAACTTCTGGCAAAATATGAACCGAATGAAGGGTTTAATTTTCAGTTACTGATTAGCACGGATCACGCCGGAACACATAAAAAACGGGACATCCGCATTGGATGTCCCGGTAAAAGGTTATCGAATCGCTTATTGTATTATTTAAGTTTTATCAATTTTTGAAAGTAATGTTTATCGCCTACCACTACTTCAAGAATATTCGCACCTGCAGGAATATTACCGAGGTTGTAAAGGTCAACCTCATTTTGTCCGGCATGGCCGTCAGATTGGCCTGTTTGAAGAACGGTAGAAACGTAATCAAGTATCCGGTAATTTATTCTGGCAGCTTTGTCCAGGTTCATCGTAAACTTTAAAGACTGCATAAAAGGATTTGGGCTAACTGTTACTACAACTGGCACTTCTGTCTTTCTTATCAATACAACACCAGAATAGATTTTACTGCTTCCGGGACTGCTTATTTGTAACCGGTAGTAATTATTACTGGCTAAAGGATGCACATCCTGCCAGTTATATTCCTGACTTGATAATGATTTACTATCTAATACTGCGATATTATCAAAATTAATACCATCAGCACTTCTTTGTAAGACAGTGGTAGTTCCGGTTGCCTGGTTATCTATTTTCCATATTATATTTACAAGGTCACCACTGCGGTTGGCATTAAAGTTTATAATATTATTATCCAGCAAAAGCCATAACGCAGGTGTTATTGGAGTTGGAACACCTTGTCCTTTTGCGTCGGGTACATCTGTACCACTAACATCAGGGTTGAGCGTTGTCTGGTTATCAGATGAATCACGGACAGCATTGGAAAAAATTCCCCCGGTGGCAGTTGCTATCGCGCTGTTGTAATAGGTAGTTGAAAGGTTGGGATTAAGAAGATTTACAGTGACTCTCACAATGGCTGAGTCAGTAGGGCTTGCCTTCATTGTACCCCCGGTTGTAAAAATATTGACCCCTGTAGTTAACGGAACGGTATTTCCGTTAAACAATGGATTAATGGTTAAGCCCGATGGAAGAGATCCCACGGCAGCTACACTAGCGCTTACAAAAGAGGCCCCAAATGCCGTTTTTACTGAATCTTTCAACTGCACAGAATTCAGGTCTACGTTACCATAATTTTTAATTTTAATATCATAGGTGGCCTGGTATGTAGTTGTACCTGTTTTAGATAAAGTAGTTAATTTTTTTGAAGCGCCAATACCAGTTATTACAGAAGCCATATCAAAAGCAGTAAATGAACCGCTGGCAAGTGTAGCCGTTTGTGAATTAATAGCACCGGTAGTGGTGGTTATATCAAGTTGTTTATAACTACAGGAAGTTCCCTGTACACTGGCAACGAAATTACCGTTGATGTAAGACAACCCTATCACATTATTACCAGCTCCATTCATAAGGGTATCAATAAACGTTGCATTTAAATACCCAGCGGAATAAGTACTATAATCCAGTTTGAACATTTTATTGTCCAAAGCCAAATACATTAGACCATTGGGCGTAATTGCAATATCACCGTTTTGCTGGTAAATATTTTTTCCACCCAGGTTAATCGGAATGGAAGCACCTGCCACCAGTGGTGGGCCAAAACTCGTTACTTTTCGAAGGTATATGGTATAAGGTGCGCTACCGGTAGAAAATTCAAGTTGATAGCCATCGCCTGTTTTAATGTCAAATTCAAGACCTACGATAAAGGTACTGGCGTAGGTATAAAGAGGAGCCAAACCGCCTGTAGGACAGGTGCCCGGTGTCCAATTCCAGACAATTGAGTTATTTCCTGTGGTTGTCTCAATGTAATAGAGCTTCTGGTCTTTTGGGCTAAACGCAATACTGCCACCAAGCGCATTAAATCCCGGAGCACCCAAACTTGGCGTACAGGAAGAAATTGAGGTTAGCTTCCTGGTAACAGAATCGTACGAAAAAGATTGAATACTGTTTGTACCGCCACCATTACAATTTTTTGCACCCATTGCCAGCGGGTTAGATACGGTAGCAGGCTGCCCAAAAGTTGTTTGCGCAAATATCAATATAAACAACACCAACCAACATGGCATTTGTTTTATAAACTGATATTTATTGTTGTAGAAAGTTTTCATTATATCGGGTTTTACAAAGTATGGAAACTGTTTATTTATACGAGGATCAATTGTTATTGTTTTATAAATTGGGTTTGCAATTGTTGTTGTTTGTCGTTAACCAGTACGGCATCATAACGTCCGGCAGTAAATGATTTACAGGAAACCGATACTGAACTTGCATTCGGTGTCAACCGCTTTTCCTGAACAAGTAAACCGGCACTGTTATAAATAAGTAAGCTTATCTGCTGACTTTGATTTAAATAAGACGATGGTATACTGATAGTGCAATAGTCACGAACCGGGTTTGGTGCAATGTTTAGTTGTGCAACCGATCCCAGATTTAATATTTTGACTGCGGAATAATTAGAAGCGCCGCTTAATTTATTTACTTTCAAACGGTAGTATATGGTTCCGTCACCGGCTTGTTCGTCATTATAGACACCTGCATATTGATTGGTTAGAATCTTCACTGCAGCGGTTTTAGAAATGGATTCAAAACTTATACCGTCCCTGCTTTTTTCTATCTCAACAGATTCAATTGGTTCGTCTGCAGTAATCTTCCAATTAATTTTCGCATTACGATCGTTGCCGGGAACAAGCGATAAGCTGATGTCCTGAACGGGCAAAAGAATCAACGTACTAAGTGTTCCGCTGGAGGCTATGGAGGACGCGGTAGCCAGCACATTATTATTGGGATCAAATACTGGCGCAATAGTTGGCGTGGCAGACAATTTGTAATAGATAGTATTTGCGTTATACGTGCCTCCGGTAGCTGAATTATATAGCGTACCGTTCCTGTCAATCACCACAATCGTTGTATCAAGACCCGAACTATTTTTTATTTCCAAAGGAACCGGTGTATCAAAATATCCTGCACCTGCAGAAGTAGGCGTTTGCGAACTTAGCTGGATATAAACGCCATTGGCTACGTACTGATATTTTACAACATATTTTACAGTGCCTTTCTGATAAACCCAGTCATTGAAAAATTGGGTAAGATCGTTAGGTGTTTGTGCCTGCATATATTTCTGTAAAGAATCTACGCTTGTAAAATCATATTCCAGGCCGGGTGCAGTAACATAATTATGCAAAGCCGTATAAAAATTGGCATTGCCCAACCATGCTCTCAGCATTGAAAGCGTCATAGCTCCTTTTTCATAAGGTTGCGTACTGCCACCAATAAAAATATTATCTGCATTTGAAATATTTGAAACGTAAGTAGTGGAGGTGGTTGATACAGAAGATTTTAAATTTGAACGCTGCGTTGCTGCGGTACCTGCACTTAATAATTGTTCGGGATAAATAACCGCCTGAAAGAATTGTGCAAACCCTTCATTCAACCATATCTGGTGCCAGTCATTGGTAGTCAGCTTATCTGCAAACCACTGGTGTGCCAGCTCATGGGCAAGCGTGTAACCAGTTCCACCATATGATGTTCTGTCTATAAATGTCATCGACTGTACTTCAAGCGCACCCCAGCCGGAGCCACATTCAGCAGTGCCATACTTTTCATCATAAAAAGGATAATCGGAATTTAAAAGCGTAGCATATGCCGGCATTACGTTTTTGAGTACATCTAAATTGGTTTTGTAAGTTGCATTATAATCTGAAGATGTATAGAGATAATTTAATACCGGAACGGTATGTGTTAACGAAGTTGCATTAAACTGGTAATTGGTATAATCTGCAGCAGCAAAATTAATCATGTAAGTAGCTATCGGATGACGGCTCTTCCAGGTACAGATTCGGTTCGGCCCAACTACAGTTTCAGTTACTATACCATTACTACCGGCGCGGTAGGCTGATGGAGTAGTTACAATGACATCAACTGAATCTATTTTATCCACCAGTGAATCCCTGCAGGGCCACCAGGTATTTCCCCTGAATGCCTCGCCCAGGGTATAAATACACTTATAAGCAGAACTATAGTTATAACCACTGGGAACTGATGTAACCGGCGCAACCGGTGTACCACTATAAAAGACAGTTACTGAATCAAGTGTTCCTTTAGTAGCTATATTGGGTATTGTTATAGTTAAGACATTGGAAGAGTGGGTAGCTGTTACAGTAGTTCCATGATATTTCACAGCGCCAAGTGTCATGGCCTGATCAAAGTCAAAACCCATGGTGGTAAAATTATTAATGCGCGTCTTGAAATACGTAGTTACTGAACCATTGGTGATAGCGCCGGAAGTACCGGGATCTACGGTTACGCTTATCCGGTGATAAACAATATCATAACTGGAAGGATACACGGCCGCAAATAAAAAGACGGGTGATGCAATCGTTAAGACAAAAACAGTGAAAATACTTTTGATAAAAGTTTTGTTCATAAGGGTACCGGATTAGAGATTCATAGAGAATTGGATATACTAAAAAACAATTAAACGCTTAGTAATTAGAAATTATTATATCAAAACCGTATATGTTAACCTTTAGATATAAATGTAATTTTAAAATAATGTGCAAAAGCACCTAATGTGCGACCTCCATATTACCTACATTTATCTAAGTGCTACCAGGCGTAACACAACAGTTATGCCATGGGTAAACCCACTGGCAAATGTTGCCGGTATCAACGATTAGTGCATTTGAGAAAAAATTATATGTATGGAAATCAGTAAATTGTATTAGCAGCTTTTCGACAATTGGAACTGCCTGGGCCGGAGGGAAAAAAGGGTTAGAACTACTTTTTCTATCAATGGGAATTTATTTTGGGAACCGGCAAAGGCGTATAATAGTAAGCGGAAATAGTGCCAGTAATAAAAAACAAAAAGCAACGATAAAATACTATGAGGCGCATAGTATTTTATCGTTGCTTTAATAATTGCCGCTGCAATTTTAGAGACAGGCTATTTCTTTATAATAAGCCTTTCATTAAATGTTTGTTGTCCTCCAATAATCTGTACAGTATATATTCCATTGGCCAGGCGAACAATATCATCAATTCTGAAACTATTTATGCCAGCGGTTAATGGTTGTAATTTAGACAGCACGAGTTTGCCTGTTATGTCCATCAGCCTAACCTGCACCTGCCCTGCCCTTGCAGCATTTATATTTATGCTGATATAAGAACTGGCAGGATTTGGAGATATTGCAATATGGTTTACTGATATCATTCTTATTACCACCAGGTTGCTCAATTTTCCGGGCGTTCCCGCACTAACTACGCGAATGCGGTAATACAGAACAGCTGACTGGAGATCACTCAGCTTATCATCAGTAGCCGTAAATGTTTTTGCACTGCATGGTCCGTTTGTGCCGGCAACTTCCAGCACTTTACTAAAGTTAACACCATCTGTACTGCGCTCGATAACAAACTGGTCAATACTGCGGTCAGCGGAAATAGTCCAGTTTAACGTTACAGCATTATTTATCAGACCGCCGGTAAAACCGAGAAAATTCAATGCCAGTAAATACGGCTGATAACGCCAGTCCCTTTCAAATGTTCCATTGCATTTCTGAACAGTTGTTATTGAACCTGGCGTTGCATCCCCGGTTAAAGTACCACTGTTACCCATAAACGCAGAGGTTACCCTGGCAGAAGTGTTATCATTGTCGAACCGGTCATCCAGCCCATCTCCGTCTGTATCAATTCCGGTTAGTGTTACATTATCATCTGCCTGGCAATCTGCATTCAAATCATTTCCTTCTATCAGATCTGACAAGCCATCGGCATCTGAATCTGTATCGCGGTAATCTGGTATGCCATCTGCATCCTGGTCGTTTGGCGTAATGCCATTGCCGCCGAAACCAACAATATTATCATACGCATCGTCTATTCCGTCTCCATCTGTATCGGCATAAACAGGAAGTTTATAACTTGAGGTAGGCAATCCCTCCACGTTGTCAGGAATACCATCATCATCAGCGTCAATATCCAGGTAATCCGGGTTACCCGCTCCATCCGTATTGAGTAATGTTAGCACAGGCAAATTATCAACAGCAGTATTCCAGCCATTCACTCCAAGAGCCCCGTCTATTTTTCCATTGCTATCCGCATCAATAAAGCCTGCTTCCCTTACATCGGTTATACCATCTCCATCGCTATCAAGATCATAAGGATTGGGAACGCCATCGTTATCCATATTTTTATATGGATAAGAGTCTGCACGGCCATCGTTATTTATATCAGCGCCCGTTCTTAATAATGCGTTGGCACTGTTCTCAGCCACGCCGTCGTTACCCACATCACCATCAACATTATCTGAGAATCCATCAGCATCGCTGTCTGTAAAATTATCAATACGTCCGTCGTTATTGGCATCTGCACCGCCTGCTTCTATTACATCAGGAATACCATCGTTATCGCTGTCAAGATCAAGATAATCAGGAATACCATCGCCGTCTGTATCGCGCATGCCTAAACCATTTCCTGAACCTGCAATACCGAAACCGGCATCTACATTCTGAGAAAGTCCATCATTGTCAGGGTCTGTATAATTATCAATTCTGCCATCTCCATTAGCATCAACACCGCCTGTTTCCACCACATCGGGGATGCCATCATTATCACTGTCAAGATCCAGGAAATCGGGTATGCCATCCAGGTCAGTATCAAAATTATCATTTACACCGTCATGGTTTATATCAACAAACCCCGGCCAGTCTTTGTCCATAAAGTTTGCGACGCCATCATTATCAGAATCTGCACCGGGATCAAAATTATCATTCAGCCCATCACCATTGTTATCTACCCAGCCGGGGTAATCAGTATCCAGCCAGTTAGGTATTCCATCTCCGTCTGCATCCAGCAGCGCAAATGGAATATGCGATTCAACATAATCAGGAATACCATCGTTATCGTCATCAATATCCGGGCATGGTTGCAGCAACGCATTGAAGCGAACGGTATCCGTACAACCCATGCCTGAATTCCAGAAAGCATAATACGTACTGGTTGTTGTAACAGGTGTTGCGGGATTGTATTGATTGGCCGGTATAAATGGAACAGCTTTATAGAAAGTATATCCT
>JBDUAY010000642.1:0-2708 GCA_040004415.1 Bacteroidota bacterium
TTCTTGATATGCAGCGTAAGTATGAAACGTCTTCTGTTATTATAACCCACGATATTCCCTGCGCGCGGATAACTGCAGACAGGGTCTTAATAATGAATAAAGGCGAATACATCGCAGAAGGCACTTGTGATGAGCTGGAGAATTCAGACGACCCTTTTATACGATCATTTTTTAAATAATTTATTATGGATGTTTCAGTTTCTCAAAAAATAAAGACAGGCTTATTTGTGCTGCTGAGTCTCTTCCTGTTACTGACCATTATTTTTTTGATTGGTAGCCAAAAAAACATGTTTGGAGGAACATTTTCTGTGTCGGCCAATTTCAAAAATATATCCGGATTGAAAGAGGGGAACTATGTTCGGTACGCAGGCATCAATGTAGGCAATGTAGATGCAATCAACATACTGAACGATACAACTGTTTCAGTAACCATGATAATGCAAAAGTCTATCAGGCCATATATAAAACAAGATGTTACTGCCAGCATTGGCAGTGATGGTTTGATGGGCGATAAACTGGTAGTGATTTCTTCCGGTAGCTATTCATCGCCGCTGGTAAAAGAAGGAGGCATGCTGAGGGCAAGTAACCCGGTAGATATAGACAGAATTGTAAATAACCTGACGAAAATTTCTGACAATGCGGAGCAGCTTACCGGTAGCCTGTCGGGCATCATGACAAAAATAAACAATGGCGAAGGGTCCTTTGGACGACTTGTCAACAGTGATAAACTTGTGAAGAACCTGGAAGGAACTTTGTCAAGCGCCCAGGAAACCGTAGGCACGGTAAGAAAAGCTGCCAGCAATGCCAACGATAATATGGAGGCTGCGAAACATAGCTTTTTATTAAGAGGATTTTTCAAAAGAAAAGAGAAAAAACGAATTAAAGATTCTATTGACAAGGCCAATGCAGCAGCGCCGGCACCGCTTACAAATAAAGAGAACAACTAACCGGACGCACAGAAGGCTCAAATGTTTTTTTGTGTGAAGGCATAGGTCGGCTATTCAGGTTGTAAAAATTATTTTTTCAACAGCTGCATTACTTGTTTTTTCTTTGCTTGGCCGGTGTGTTCCACCTGGCACCACAAATATTTAAATATTTGGGCGTTAAAGCAATTTAAGCTTCGCATACAGTCTTCAAATTTCTTAAAAATCAGTATATATTTGTGTAAACGCTTACGTGAAGTATTCAATTTGTAAAAGTCCCATTTTTCTTTGTTGTACCATTTGCTTTTTAATTGTTGGTTGTAATAGAAAAAAGTCAACCACAGACGCTGGTGCTATATCGTTTGATGTACCAGCAGTGCAGCCTGTTGTACCTATCATCAATGAAGCCAGCGGCATCGCCGACAGCAAAATAAATCCCGGTTATGCATGGGCAGAGGAAGACAGCGGCAATCCGCCACAGTTGTATTTGCTAAATCATAACGGCAAAGTGTTAAAAACCATCTATATTAAAGGGGCCACCAATGTTGATTGGGAAGACATTGCATTGGCGCCGGGCCCAGATGCAGCAAAAAGCTATTTATATATTGCAGAAATTGGCGATAACGATGGCGTGCATGCCACTTCTGCATTCTATCGTTTTGAAGAACCGTTAGCATCAACAGATTCAGTGCGGATATTTGATAAGGTTACTTTCGCATATCCAGACGGCCCGCGTGATGCGGAAGCATTTGTAGTGGAAGAAGCCACAAAAGACATTTATATCATTTCAAAAAGAGATAGCAAATCAAGATTATATAAAATTTCGTGGCCCTATAGTATAATAACGCTCAATACAGCCGTTTTTATACAGGAACTGCCATACAATGGCGTAGTAAGTGCCGCATTGAGTATAGATGGAAAAGGAATGATTGTAAAAACGTACCCCCAACTATTTTATTATTCCAGGTTACCAGGAGAAACAATAGCACAGACATTGAAAAAGGACTACACCAGTTTAAGTTATCAATTGGAGCCACAGGGTGAAGCGGTAGGATTTGCACAGGATAACAGTGGTTTTTATACCATCAGTGAAAAGGGAAATTCTGACGCGCAGGTACTGTATTTTTATAAGAAGAAATAACGTATTCGCTTCGGTTTTATAGTCTGATAAAACTTATGCCGCTAAACTTTTTTCCACTATTTCATCCATTCTGATGCCGGTGTGACTCTCGTCATACACGCAGACGCCGTTTTTGATTAATAAAATTTGCGGAGACTCATGCGCCACATTAAATATTTCAGCTATCTTGAGAGACAGGGGCCTGTCGGCAATTAAATCAAGAAAATAAAAATCGATATTAGCCGGCTCATCATTTCTTTCTAACCGGCTCTTTGCCATGCTGCTGATGGCGCAGCGGGTAGAATGCTTAAAAATAACCTGTGGCCTGGTAAAGGAATGTTGCACAATTTGCTGTATTTGCGCTTCGGTGGTAAGTAAGGTCCAGTTCATAAAAAATAAAAAAGGTTATCTTTAAAACAATCTAAAGATAACCTTGGTTCAATTATGTATAAAAGTCTTTTATTCTTTTTCTGGAAACAATTGAAGACAATTACAAAGTAATTTTTTATCTGTGCCCGTATCCAACATAGCCTTCCGTGGCTTTGCAACCGCTTCTGGAACTTGTGCAGGAAGTCATTGCGAAACCAGCCGCGATAAGCAGTACGAGGATTAATACTTTAGCTTTCATTTTTTGTGGTATTTAAAGTTAAACAATACAAACAGTG
>JBDUAY010000234.1:0-9055 GCA_040004415.1 Bacteroidota bacterium
GATTTTATATTTGATAAAGATCAGCTGTCATCGTTCAATAATATTTGCATTTGCGGCCTGATGGGCATGGCTTCTTTTACAGAAAATAATGAGCTGATAAAAAATGAATTTATACAGCTGAAAAAGCTTTTCGACAAATACAGCCGATTTGAAAACGCCCATTTAAAATTTCACTTTCTTTCAATGGGAATGAGCAGCGATTATAAAATTGCCATTGCAGAAGGAAGTAATATGGTGCGGATAGGCAGTTTACTTTTTGGAGCAAGGGAAAAACAAATGTGAAAATGTGCTGAATGTGGAAATTATAAATGTACCGGGCAATAACATAAAGATAATTGACTAACAACATCATATCAGAATTATGCAATTTCAACGCAACGTTTTTTCAAATTTACACATTCATCACATGTACAGGTTCAACACATTATTTACATGTCTCATAGTAATTTCTACCGCCTGTTTCGCGCAAAACGATACTGTTCAAAAAATTATTCCTGGGCGGTTTAATAGCCCCGCACAAGAACAGAAACCCTATGTAATTTTAATTTCAGCTGATGGTTTCCGTTATGATTTGGCAGATAAATACAATGCCACTAATCTTAAACGTCTGCGTAGTGAAGGCGTTGCAGCTGCGTATATGCAACCGTCTTTCCCGTCACTCACATTTCCCAATCACTATACAATTGTCACAGGCTTATACCCTGCCCATCACGGATTAGCAGACAATGGATTTTATGATGAACAACGAAAATCATTTTATGGCATGGGCAATAAAGCCACCGTAGCAGACAGTTCGTGGTATACCGGCACACCGCTTTGGGTGCTGGCAGAAAAACAACAAATGGTCAGTGCCAGTTTCTATTGGGTAGCTTCTGAAAGCGCCATACAGGGTATCCACCCAACGTACTATTATGTTTACAATGATAAAATCGGAATAGACAATCGTATACAAACCGTAAAAAACTGGCTGCAGTTACCGGAAGATAAACGTCCACACTTTATTACTTTTTATTTACCGGAAGTGGATCATGCCATGCATTTATATGGAACGGATTCGAAGCAGGCTGCGGATGCCGTGCATTTTATAGATGAAAGCATCGGTAAAATGGTTATGGCCGTTGATTCACTCCATCTGCCCGTTAATTTTATTTTTCTTTCTGACCACGGAATGACCAACGTTGATACCGCCACGCTCCCGCTGCCATCCGCTATTGATACGGCTAAGTTTCGTGTACCGTATGGCGATGCACTGGTTCACCTGTATGCAAAAAATAAAGCAGCTATTCAACCTACCTGTAAAGCCATCAAAAAACAAGCAACCGGTTTTGATGTTTACCTTATTAATAAAACGCCCAAACGCTGGCACTACAGAAAAAAAGATGACGCGTTCGACAGACTTGGCGACATATTACTGGTAGCCGCACCTCCAAAAGTATTCAGTATCAGCCGCAGACCCACTACACCCGGCAAGCACGGATTTGACCCTGCCATTACAGACATGCATGCTACTTTTTATGCATGGGGGCCAGCTTTTAAACAACATCTTACAATTGCCGGATTTGAAAACGTTCATGTATACCCGCTAGTAGCAACAATACTCGGGCTTCACTACGATCCGCATGCGATCGATGGAAAATTATCTGTACTAAAACCCGTTTTAAAATAACGGGCGTGATATTATTCTTGTTTATTCGCCTGATGTTTCAGCGGATAATGTTGTTACATATCCGTCGTTGTAAGCAACAATTGCATAATCTGCCAAACGCACAAACAGGCCGTTTCCTGCCACACCTGGTATAATGCTCAGGGCAATATTTAATTCATCCGCATCCTGGATCTGCTTAAAATGACAGTCCAAAATATAGTGCCCGTGATCAGTAACAAAGGGCTGACCGTTTTTCATCCGTAATATTGCCGGGATATTATTAGCCTGTTCAATATGCTCCTGCACATGTTTCCATCCGTAAGGAATTACTTCTACCGGCAATGGAAATGTGCCAAGTTGCTTTACAAGTTTGCTGCTGTCTGCTATAATTACCAGTTTATCTGATGCGGCAGCAACCATTTTTTCCTGTAGCAATGCACCGCCGCCGCCTTTTATCAAACTTAATTTTATATCTATTTCATCTGCGCCATCAATCGTTACATCAATCGTCGAAACATCATTCAGCGCAACCATCGGTATGCCGAGTTGTGTTGCCAGTGTTTCTGTTTCTTTGGAAGTAGGTACACATGTACAAATCAATCCATCTTTTACCTGTTTGGCCAATTCAAGTATAAACCAGTAAACAGTAGAACCCGTTCCAATGCCAATAGTCATGCCTGGCTGAATGTATTTAACGGCATTAACGGCAGCAATTTTTTTGATTTCTTCTTTGGTAAGCATAAGTGTGGAAATATAGATTGCAACAGTATATCTTTTATTTCAAAGTAAAAACTTCTAGTGGCGATGGCGGGTGCGGACCTTCCTCACGCGGCGGCGATGGCGGCGGACGATGCGCAGTATCATCCTGTGGTCTTCCGTTCATGCCGGGCGGCGGACCACCCGGACCTTGCCCGCCTCCTGCACCACCAAATACATACATTTTATTATTTATTACCGCAGCACTCATTCCGTTTCTTGCCTCGTTTAAACTGGCCATTTCTTTCCAGGGATCATTTGTGGAAGGATCAAGCCAGTAGACATTTTTACGTGGCTGATTCGCTTCAGTGTCTGTCGCCCTTTCTCCACCCATATAATATAATTTATCCTGCAGGTTGACCATAGATCCGCCGCCACTCCCTAATGGCAATTTCGCATTTAACGTTGACCATTGACCGGTTTTAAAGTCATAGCAATCCACTTCAAGCACGGTTTTACCAAAGAACGACATAAAATTTCCTGCTTCATGATAACTGGTGTTTCTTCCGCCAGCAACATATAATTTATCTTTTATAACGGCAGCAGCGCAATGATCGCGTATGTGCGGCGCATCAGGTAAAGTTGTCCATTGATTTGTTTTTGGGTCATACACATCAAACATATTTGTGGTACCGCTTGAATGACCATGCTGAATACCTGCAGTTAAATATAATTTTCCATTATACAATGCACCGCCTGCCGCTGCCCTGCGCCGTTCGGCAGGTAATGACCCGCCTTCGGTCCATACATCCTTATCCGTATCGTATATGTAAACATTTTTTAAATTGGGTTGCTCCGGGTATGTGCCACCGGTAAAAGCCTCCAATACATATATTTTATTTTGATAACTTACCGGCTGAAAATGGTTCATGTCAACCGGTGCTTTTGCTTTGGCACTCCAGCTTAGTGTAACCGGATCAAAAACCTCCGTTGGCAATGCACCTCCGCCTACGAGGTATAATTTTCCATTGCAGGCTGCCATGCCACATTCACTGCGACCGGGGATCTCATTTTTTGTTTTTAATATCGTCCAATCCCCATCTCCTTTATTAATCAGCGTAAAAGAAAATAGCAAAACCGCGGAAATTAAAACGGGCAGGTAAATGATATTTTTCATAATCTTTATATTGACGCGTTATCAGGTACTCAACACAAGCTGTGCCTGGATTGAAGATAAGTTACGACCAGTCCTGGTTTGTTAATTGAGGTGAATCATAACAGATTACAGGTAAATAAAAGCTGGTTTAGAGAATTACCATACATTACTATATCTCCGCAGTTGTACTTATTTACTTCAACTTGCTTACCTGTTCGTTATAATATTTTATTGTTTGAATTACAGAAGGCAGGTTGCTGGGCAGATCTTCTGCATCACGTTCAATATAGATGTAGCCATTAAAATTTTGTTTCTTCAGTTCAGCAAAAACAGCCGGGAAATTTACAATGCCGGTTCCCACGGGCACATCTTTCAATTTTGGATCATTGGCAGCAGCAATATCTTTTAAATGAACAACTAATATATGTCCGCTCAATTTTTTAACCGCCTCAACCGGATCAATGCCGCTTTTTGGCCAATGTCCCAAATCAGCGCATACACCAAAATTTGGATGGTCCTTCATGGCTAATAAAACGGTGTCAGGATTCCAGTAATGGCTCATTCCTTTCCAATGTTCGTGGATAGCCAGTTTGATACCGTACGCACCAGCAAGGCTGTCGATTCCATTCCACATATTCAATGGAGGCTCACCGGTTACATATTTTACACCCAGTTGTTTTGCGATATTAAATTGTTTTTTCCAGGATTGAATCGTGGTATCGCCGGCAATATAGATTGACTCAACTTTTAGATTTTTTCCGGCAATAATTGTTTTTAATTTTTCGATGCCCGCCCGCGATAATTGTAAAATGGCAGAATCTTTAAACTCAGGGCCTGCTTTAGAAAAAGTATTGGGTTCAATATACCTTACGCCTGCGCTATCTGCTTTATTTAAACCTTCCATAAAAGGAAAAGTGTGAAAAGTCCAGAGTGCTATGCCAAACTTCCAGTCTTTTGCAGGATCAATGGAAGAAGCAGAAGTTACAGTTGAATCACTGCTGTCTTTTGTGCCAGTCGTATTATTATTACAAGCGGCAAAAAATAAAACAATACCGGATAGCAGAGCAATGCTGTTTCTCATTTTTTATATTTTGAATTAAGCGCTGTTTTTAATTACGGAAATATGAAGGTATTTTATATTTTCAAATCGTTAAAATTTACATTGAGGCGGTACTGGAGCTGTTGCTTCGCAACTGTACTGAGATGTTGAACCACTGATGCACCGTTGTATTTTATATTTTTTAACCATTGGTTTTTTTATATTGAGGTGGTACACGGGGGTATTGCTTCGCAATGACTGACGATGGAATATTTTTTTGAACCACAAGACAGGGAAGATTCAAATTTTTGACTTATTAAATTTCCACTGGGCTTCTGTAGAGAGAAATTGCTTTGCAAAAGTTAAACGGAGAGTTGAAACAAGCAGACACAGGCATATGCTATATTTTTTCAAGCATTGACTTTTTTAAATAGGGGCGATACACAGGGCATTACTTCATAATGATCAGCAAAAACATTTACCCTGTATACTCAATATTATTTCTTCTTCTCTGTTCTCAGCACTTTACTGTTTTTTTCTTCTTACCGATGGCGTTTTTATCTTTTACTTTTTGTATATATTCTACAGCGGACGGCACTTTGCAGGCAGTGCCGTTCATATCTACTGTAACCGTTCCAATCTTTTTTGCTGATGCGGTTGCCTTGTCAGTTAACGATGCAATATGTGAACCTGCAGCAATTATAAAAGCATTCATGCATTGACGAATACGATTGGGTGCTGTGTGAATTTCTTCTTCTATCCGCGCCAGCAACTTTTTTATTTGTTCCAAATCCAGCGCTGTATCCGGTTTTAAAGCTATTACATTGCTCAGCGTGTTCCAGCCAGCAGCGGCAATATTTGGTTCTTTCGAATCGATCCATTCCAATCCGAGCGCATAACCATGGTTGCTCTCCGCGGCCACCCAGGGAACTGTATATCCACTGATATTATCTGAATGCGCCTTCCTTACCCAATCATTCAAATCTTTTTTTGTCATTTTTTCATCATCTGCTATTAACCCCGCCAGGTACATCGCATCTGCGTTACCGGTGGCATACAAATCTTTCGCCAGCTGGTAATCTTTATTTACAACCTTCTGAATTTTTTTCAGTTCTTCTACTTTCACGCCAAAAAAAGGCTCCTTCACGCCATGCTTCAGTAATATTTTTTTAATACTATCGCTGCCTTTGGCGGCCAGTGTTGTCATGATTTCTTTTACTGTCATATGCAGGTATTGCTCTGGACGCTGGATACAGACCAGGAGAAAAAGATACGAAAAATTATTACTCTTTCCATGCACTTGCGTTGTCTAGCAATATAACATCACCTGCTGTCAATTGCAGTGCCGTAGCTTTTATTAAATCCTTTAATTGCTGTGCACTGGTAGCACTCGCAATGGGTGCGGTCACCGACGACCTTGCGAGCAACCACGCCAGCGCGATACCTGTGTCATTTGAATTATGTTTTTTAGCAACCGTGTCCATTGCTTCAAGAATTGCCAATCCTCTTTTATCAAGGTATTTTTTCATGCCACCACCCCGGACACTCTTACCAAAATCTTTTTCGCTTCTGTATTTACCGGTCAAAAAACCACTGGCCAGTGAAAAATAAGTGATGACGCCAATATTATTTTCGATACAGATTTGTTCATAGTTGGTTTCATATTTTTCCCGCGCGTACAAATTATATTCAGGCTGCAAGCTGTGGTAAACAGGATAGCTATTGCTTACACTTGCCTCCAGCGACTTCAACAAACGCGCGGCAGACATATTAGAAGTGCCGGTCCATCTTACTTTTCCATCCTTTATCAATATATCATACGCGTCCAGTGCTTCTTCAACAGGCGTTGACTCATCATCAAAATGGGTTTGATATAAATCAATATGATCAGTTTGCAAACGGCGCAGCGAATCTTCCACCGCTTGCAGGATATATTTCTTTGTCACCCCTTTTTTACCATTACCCATATCACTTCCAACTTTTGTGGCTATCAAAACGTCGGCGCGGTTATTTCGCTTTTTCATCCAGTTGCCAATAATGGTTTCAGATTCACCGCCCTTGTTGCCGGGCACCCAGGTAGAATAAGCATCGGCCGTGTCTATTAAATTAAATCCCCCGTCAGTAAAGGAATCCAATATCTCAAAGGATGCTGCTTCATCAATGGTCCAGCCAAATACATTGGTGCCCAATACCAGCGGCGCAATTTCCAAATCTGTTCTGCCCAATTGTCTTTTATTCATCTTGTTTATTTTCTTATTGAACAACTGTACAGTGAAAATGGTTTAATATTTTGGTTAGTCTTCAGTGTTGAAATCCGGAAGATTTAACTGGTAATTGCGTAAAGCTGTTTCACCAATAATTTGCAAGGCTGATATATTCGCTGGATAAATACAGGCCGTCCTTCCCACCCCGCCTTTGTCTTTGGCTAACTGCCTGCAAAACAGTAAATTTGCTTCCCGTTAAAGGAAGTAATTTATTATGACTGACATTAAAAAAGAAGAAGAGAAATCACTCAATTTTATTGAAGAAATTGTGGAAGCGGATCTGCAGGCCGGCAAATACAAATCCATCAGGACGCGCTTTCCTCCTGAACCAAACGGCTACCTGCATATCGGTCATGCAAAAAGCATTTGCCTGAATTTTGGACTCGCATTGAAATATGGCGGTGAAACTAACCTGCGTTTTGACGATACCAACCCGGTTACCGAGGAAACAGAATATGTTGACAGTATAAAAGAAGATGTAAAATGGCTTGGTTTTAACTGGGCCAATGAATTATACGCCTCTGATTATTTCGATCAACTGTATGGCTTTGCCGTAGAACTAATTAAAAAGGGATTGGCATATGTGGATGATAGCACCAGCGACGAAATAGCTGCCCAAAAAGGTTCCCCAACTGAACCGGGTAAACGCAATCAATACGCCGGCCGCTCAGTTGAAGAAAATCTTCAATTGTTTGAAGATATGCGTGACGGCAAATACAAAGACGGGGAAAAAGTATTGCGCGCAAAGATTGATATGGCGTCACCTAACATGCATTTGCGTGATCCTTTGATATACCGCATCAAACATGCGCACCATCACCGCACAGGTGACAAATGGTGCATCTACCCCATGTATGATTTTGCACATGGCCAAAGTGATTCGATAGAGCATATTACGCATTCTATTTGTACGCTGGAATTTATTCCGCACCGCCCGTTGTACGATTGGCTGATTGAGAAGTTAGACATTTTCCCTTCGAAACAATATGAATTTGCCCGGCTTAACCTGAACTATACGGTGATGAGTAAGCGCAAATTATTGCAACTGGTAAATGAGAAGCACGTAACCGGCTGGGACGATCCGCGCATGCAAACAATCAGCGGGCTGCGCCGTCGCGGCTACACACCGGAAAGTATACGCGAATTTTGTGACCGCATCGGCGTTGCCAAAAGAGAAAATCTAATTGAACTTGGTCTGTTGGAATTTTGCGTACGTGAGCACCTGAATAAAATTGCACAAAGAAGAATGGTGGTTTTTGATCCGCTAAAAATTGTTATTACTAATTATCCTGATGGACAAACAGAAATTTTTACCAGTGAAGACAACCCGGAAGATACGAAGAGCACGCACCGCGAAGTAACATTTAGCAGGGAGCTATATATTGAAAAGGATGATTTTATGGAAGTTCCCTCTAAAAAATATTTCAGGCTCGCGCCCGGGCAAAAAGTGAGATTAAAAAGTGCTTATATTATTCAGTGTGATGAAGTGGTGAAAGATGATGCCGGAAAAATCAGTGAATTAAAATGTTCTTACATTCCTGAAAGTAAAAGTGGTTCGGATACATCCGGATTAAAAGTTCAGGGAACTTTGCATTGGGTAAGTATAGCACATGCCATTGGTTGTGAAATACGTTTATATGATCGTCTTTTTAAAGTGGAGGATCCTGCCAATGAAGAAGCTGATTTTAAAACTTACATCAATCCAGATTCACTACATACAATAGAACATGCATTTGCGGAAGCTACTTTACGCAATGCTAATTTTAGCGACCGTTATCAATTTTTGCGCAAGGGTTATTTTTGCCTCGATAAAGATAGTAACGAAGAAAAACTAATCTTCAACAGAACCGTTACGCTGAAAGACGCATGGGCGAAGGAACAGAAGAAGCAATAATTCACATCGTGCGACGTGAAGCAACATGGTGACGGCGGCTAAACTAATAATTAATTTTTTTTGACGACAGACTGCTTACGCTTCATGATAAACTCCCGGATTTTCCTTCGTACGAAAACGTTTTATTAACAGCGCTACCGTTTCCTGTTGCCAATCAAAATAATTGCACCTGCAGCAATTGCAATAGCACCGGCATAAGTAGGCCAGCCGATCCATTTATTTTCTTTTTTGTTGATTTGCACAGGACCAAGGTCCACTACTTTCTTTTCAGTCTGAACACTGAATCCCCTGAATACAATCATAAGAATACCTGCGATAATTAAAACAGTTGCGAGAACTTTCATATTGGTGCTTTTTAGGT